>PWFW01000180.1 GCA_003554225.1 Halanaerobiaceae bacterium
AATGATAGCTATGCTGGAATCATCCCGTGGGGATTCCCACCAGGATAAATTGAGAGAGGAAAAGCTCTGGCTGGATGCCCTGTTTAATAATTCTCCTGCCGGGATTGTTATGGCTGACAGCAACCATAGAATTATTGATATCAATGAGAATTTTAGAAAAATGTTTAAATATGAGCTGGAGGAGATTAAGGGAGAAAACATCGATGCTGTTATGAACAGAGGCAGATCTGAGGCTGCCGATGAAGAGCTCAGCCGGAGAGTTCTTCGAGGCGAAAAAGTCAGGCAGGCAGAAGCAACACGCTTTGATAAATTCGGCAATCCTCTTCAGGTTGAGATTCAGGGTATACCGATTGAGATCAAAGGTGAGATAGTAGGGCTTTATGGGATTTACCGGGACATTACTGCCAGGAAAAGCAGGGAGAGGCAGTTGAAGCTGACCCAGTTTTCGCTGGACAAGTCTGCTCTGGCTGTTTTTCGGATTACTCCTGAAGGTGAGTTTGAGTATGTTAATAATAAGGCCTGTCAGCTGCTTAAGTATGAGAGGAGCGAACTCCTGGGCATGAAGATTTCCGATGTTGACCCTAATTACCCTGAAGATAGAATTGCCCGGCTCTGGCAGAGGATAAAATCTCAAGATAGTCTGACCTTTGAATCCACCCTTAAAACCAGCACCGGTGATACCTTCCCGGTTCAAATAACCAGCCGGTATTTGAGTTATCAGGATAAGGAGTACCACTTTGCTTTTATTCAGGATATTACCACCCGTAAACGGCAGGAGAGAAAAATCAAAGAACAAAACAAGCAGCTGAACCGGGAGAAAAATAAAATCAGGAAGCTGCATCAGACAGCGGCGAAGCTCAATGCCTCTCAATCTGAGGAGGAGATCTGCCAGATAGTTGTACAGACTGCTGAAGAACTGTTAAATTTAAAAATTTGTGATATTAGTCTGGTCAAAGATGATAAATTAATACCACTGGCTGTCTCTTCAGGAGTTAGATCTGATGAGAGCAGGGAGATGGAGCTTGATGAAGGTCTGGCCGGCCGGACCTATCGCAGCGGCCAAACCTTTAATATTGGCGATATAGCGTCTTCCCCGGAAGTTCAGCTTTTTGAGCCCCGCTTTCAGTCAGTTTTAAGCATTCCTCTTCCCGGTATCGGGGTTTTTCAGGCTGTCTCAGGAGAAAAAAATGCCTTTTCCCGGGAAGATCAGGAGCTGGCAGAGCTGCTGGCAAACCACGCAGCCATCTCCCTGGAGAATTTAAATTCGAAAAAGGAGATAGAATATGTCAGCTATCATGACAGCCTCACCAATCTTTATAACCGCACTTTCTTAAAAGAAGAGATAGAGAGGCTTGACACTGAGAGGCAGCTGCCAATTAGTATTATTCATGTTGATCTTAATGGCTTGAAGATGATAAATGATACCTACGGGCATGAATATGGAGATAAACTGCTGATTAAAGCAGCGGAAGTTCTGGAAGATGTCTGCCGGCAGGAGGATATCGTTGCCCGTTATGGAGGGGATGAGTTTGTGGTTTTTCTGCCGCAAACAGCGAAAGAAGAGGCTGAAAAAATTATGGAACGGATAACCATATCTCAGGAGAAAGTTGAATTAGATTTTGAGGGAATTTCCAATCTGGATACTTTTCCTCTTTCGCTGGCTCTGGGTCTGGCCAGTAAAACCAGACCTGAGGAGAGCATCAATCAGGTGATAAACCGGGCTGAAGATAACATGTATAAAAACAAGCTGACCACAAGCCGCAGAGTTAAAGCTCAGATTTTAAGACATCTTTTAAGGAATCTGAGTGAAAAAAGCCTGGAAACCGAAGAGCATGCTATGAGAATGAAAGAACTGGCAAAAAAACTGGGTCAGGCCATCGATTTATCGACAGCAGAGCTCGACAGACTATCTCTCCTGGCAGCCCTGCATGATCTTGGTAAAACTGTGGTCTCAGATGAAATCCTGAACTGGCCGGGGCCTCTGACAGAAGACAGCTGGAGAAAGGTAAAAGAGCATGCAGCTGCCGGCTATAATATTATTTCAGCTACGGAAGAATTTGCCCATATTGCCGATGAAATACTCTCACACCATGAACGCTGGGACGGAGAGGGATATCCCCGGGGACTGAAAGAAAATGAGATTCCTCTGCTGGCCCGTATAATAGGTCTGGTTGACGCCTATGAAGTTATGACCAGCAGCCGCTCTCCCTACAGTAAAGAATACAGTAAAAGCGAGGTGATTCAGGAGATAGCAGCTAATGCCGGCACCCAGTTTGATCCCTGGCTGGCAGAGAAGTTTATCGAGATTATTAGAGAGGAATGAGGGCAGAGTAGTAAGGTATGAAGGCAGAATAGGTAGGAATGAGGGAAGAATAGTAAGGGATGAAGGCAAAATAGGTAGGAATGTGGGCATAATAGTAAGGGATGAAGGTAGAATAAAGCGGAATAGAGGCAGAGTAGTAAGGGATGAAGGCAGAATATAGCAGGATAAGGGCAGAATTAGGCTAGATCAAGAAGGGGATAATTTGGAAATTGACCGGGATGTTTTATTATTTCTTTTAATATATCAGCGGTGACCGATGTCAACCACATGAACCAGAGATACAGGAAATTTTCTTGACTTATTTTTAGCTATCTGTTACTATTATCTTAGAAAATTAAATATTTATCTACCTCATATAATGGTGAGAATAGGGCTCACAAGTCTCTACCGAGCCGCCGTAAACGGTTCGACTATGAGGGAAGTGTACCTAGGTTTCCGCAGTAATTCAGGGGAGGACTGTCTCTAATTTTATTTTAGAGGTGATTTTTCCTGTTAATTGCTGGCTGGTCCAAGCGGTACAGGTATTTATATATCACACCGAAGGGATAAAAGCCCAGGCGGGGAGGTTCTACTCATAAGGTAGTGCCTCCCTGACCCGGGCTTTTTTTGTTTCTGCTAGAAGGTCCTTGCTTGCCAGTTAAAGGCCACTATAGAGCTTCTACTTATATTTCTTATACTATAGAGATTAGAGGTTATATTATAGAGATTAGATATCATAGATGTTAGAAACCATAGAAATAAGAGAGAAATAAGTGATCAAAGGGATAAGAGATCATAGATAATAGAAATCAAAGAGATA
>PWFW01000122.1 GCA_003554225.1 Halanaerobiaceae bacterium
CAGGAAATTATTCCGAAAGTAAAATATTTAGTTATCTGATAAAAATTTGCCCCCATGGCTTGACAACCACCCCTGTTATGGGTTAGAATATCTACAGTGCTGAAGTGGCGGAACTGGCAGACGCGCATGATTCAGGGTCATGTGGGCTAACGCCTGTGTGGGTTCGAATCCCACCTTCAGCACCATTTTTATGTCGGGCGTCAGCCCGATTTTTTTATTTTAAAATAGAATCATAAGAAAATTGCTGTCATTTTGTTTTACTGCAGAAAAACAAACTACTATATAGCGAAAATTAGGTTAATTTAACCATTTATAAAATTATCCTTCTGAACCTTTTATTTCCGAACTATTCAACACTATAATTACAACAATAGTAATAAATTCAATATTTCAGCAGGATTATGATTTATTACCGAGAAGATTCTAAACAGGATAAATATTGTATTTGCTCGAATTACTGAATTATTTGTATTATTTTGAATGAAGGAGCGACAAAAATGAGTGAAGAAAAAAGAAATAAATCTTCAGTTAATAGTGCCAAACATAGTTTTTCTCTGCAAATTCATAATAAGGGGGATTATCTGGACTCAGTAAGCAAAAAATCAACCTGGCTGGAGCTCTTAGCCCAGCAGGAAGATCTGGAAATTATCAAGCAAAACATTGTAGCTGATAAGGTTTTTAAAATAGAGGGACATGAAGGGGTTTTTGAGTTCTTTTACCTATTAACGGGAAAGATAAAATATATGGGTAATGATAAAATACTGGAGCCTGGAGATTATATCACTACAAAAAATCTTGACCAGCAGGTATACTTCAAAACTCTCTCAGAAGTAAATTTGATTTATGTTACCAATACCCCAATATTTACAAATAAACAGGAAGAGATCCAGACATTGCTGGATTTAAATCGGGAGATAGAAGCCCGGGATCAGCAGACCAGGGATCACTGCCGGAGACTGCAGGATTTAAGCAGAAGAACAGGCGAGGAATTAGCGCTCAGTCAGGAAAAGCTGTTTTCTTTAATCTTTGCCTCCTTTCTTCACGACATCGGCAAGGCCAGTGTTCCCGTGGAGATTCTCCAAAAACCAGACAAGCTATCCCCGGAGGAGTGGAATATTGTTCAACAGCATCCGGAGGTTGGCAAAGATATGATCCTTGAGCATATGGACTCTTCTTTTTTTGAGAGGGTGGCACAGATAATATTACAGCATCATGAAAGTTACGATGGTTCGGGATATCCTAAGGGCCTCAGTGGTGATGAAATATTAATCGAAGCTCAAATACTATCGGTGGTAGATAGTTACGATGCCATGAGTCATAACAGGCCATATCAAAAGGCTAAAAATCGAGAAAAGGTTCTTAAAGAGATTAAAAACTGCAGCGGTCAGCAGTTTGCTCCAGAAGTAGTTGATGCCTTTTTAAAGGCCGAGGAAAAATATGCTGTTGAGGGCATCGATCCCCGGGAAATTATTTAATTCAAATTATTTAATTCATTGGAATAGTTTGCAGGAATAATTCAAATAAAAACCGGGCTGCAGATTGCAGTCCGGTTTCTTTGACCTTATTAATCTTTTAGATAATTTTTAAATATAAACTTAAGGGATTAATCGCCTGCAACTGTTATAGGATTGTTTGCAGCCTGAGATGCCACTTCATTATTTAGAGTAAGTTCACTTTCTGCTCCACAATATTCGACTCCATTACCATTCATAGCTGCAACAGGTCCTGCCATAGCAAATACCAAAGCCAACACCAGCAATAAACCAACTACTTTTTTCAACATTAATTTTTCCCCCTTTTGCAACCGGCTCTCTGGATTTTTCCAGAGCCCTGGCTTTGTGTCTCCACCTCACGATGGATTTACCCTTTAAGGAGAAGAAATTAAAAATACCTGCTATAGGTCCGAAGCAGGCAGGATTTCTCCTCACTTCGGCAGTTCTGCAACCATAACCGGATGGTGACAGGTCCAGAACTTTGCGCCTCTCCCCTTTCAAGGAGAGTTGCCTTTTCGGATAAGGTGGCAAAATCTTCTTAATTCTAATGTACCACAGATAGCGCCTTAAAGCAATGACAATTTAAGATTTTAACCTAGTACAATAGTTGTAATTTTATAGCATAAAGCTAACAGTCGACCAGGTTATTCTTTGCTCCAGCGTAAAAAGGGATAGTTTTGACCATCATCTATCTGCCAGACAAAAATAAAGTCCCAGTGCTGCTCAAAGGTTGAGCGCTGCTGCATCTTGGCTGTGCTTTTAGATTTTCCGGGGTTGATATAATTCTCTCCAGCAAGATCCTGATCATAAAAGCTGTAGGATATGCTTCCCAGACCTTCCCAGTCCCTGCCAACAAGCCCCCCGCTCTTTTCACTGCTGCTGCTATCAATCTCCTGGGCTGCATAACTCCTGGCTATTTTGCCCTGGCTGTTATAGCCAACCAGACCACCCAGATATTCTTCTCCGCTGATTTTACCTCCAGCAGCATAGGAATTATTTATGATGCCCTGATTATAGCCTACCAGACCTCCAATCTGACTGCTGCCCGCAACCTCAACTTCCGCATAACAGCCCTGTATGCTGCCCCCTGCAAAGTTATATCCGATCAGCCCTCCCACACTTCTTTCTCCTCTAATCATTCCCCTGGCAGAACTGGTAATTACATTTCCCTGCCAGTTTCTACCTGCCAGGGCTCCCACGCTGTTTTGACCTGTTATATCAACATCCTTCAGTATCACGCTTTCTATAACTGAATCACTGTCAATATATCCAAATAATCCCACAAAATCGGTGTCCGGCCTCTCTATTTTTAAATTGCTGATGGTGTAATTATTGCCATCATAGGAACCGGTAAATTTCTCAAAATAATTTCCCAGCGGCTGCCAGCCCTTCTCTTCCTGAAAGTTACTTAAATTTATATCAGCAATCTGTCTGAAGTCTTTATCTAAATAATGCCTTATATTATTAAGCTGATAGGAATTTTCCACCAAAAAGGGATCTTCTTCTGTTCCACTCCCACCGGCAAATTCAATTTTTTGATCCATATCAGGCTCCAGTTCAAAAATCATGGCAAGGTCTGGTTCCAGATCCCTGATTTTCTGAATATCCTCTCCTGAAAGAGCTAAAAA
>PWFW01000090.1 GCA_003554225.1 Halanaerobiaceae bacterium
AAATATTCAATCCGATTATAGACAGTGTTAACTTCATTTTTTCCAATGTCATATAGCAGAATAACGAAGTGAGATTTATCCCAGTGGCAGATAGCATCTCCCCCTCGAATTTTAGATTTTAAAATATCCAGCATTAAACCATCAGCCTGCTTCAGGTTAAAATCTTTTGAGCCTGAGCTCTCAATTTTAATCTGCAATAGATGACTTAAAGGCCAGGACCTATTCTGACGAAATCTCTCAATTTGATAGATCCTCAAAAAATTCTCCCGTTCAATAACACAGGCCCCTTGTTCTCCACAGCCTGAATTCAGTTCATGTATAACCGGCATTATTTTATCCATTGAAATCTCCTTCATATCCTGCAACACTCCAGTCTTCCCGGCTGCATTTACTGGGTCAAAAATTTTTGATAATCAGCAGCCAGAAAAATAATTATTATTTAATCAGGCAAAAATTTTTACAGGATAGCATCTAAAGTGAAAGTATGACCGTTTCTAAAGTATAGCTGTTTAATATATATTGTAGTTATATTAAGGTTATATATTCTTAAACTTATTTTATCCTGAAAATAAATATATGTACATGATATTTCAATTATCTCGATGATATCTCAATGATATTCATGCCATCAACTGTACTTATAGGTTACTAAAAAATCCATTACAGCTGTATTTTTTTGCAAAAAAATAACCCCTCTTCCAATCATCGAAAGAGGGGTAAATAGTTGCTTTTACTGTTTAATCTTCCTTTACGTCCCGAAAAAGTATGTGTACTCTGTCTGAAAACTTAACTATTCTGAATATATCCTCAATGCTACCGGCATTACAGTAAAAAAATTTTTAAATCTGGTAAAACCGGCTCTTAAGCTCTATATCTCTATCAAATCCCGCCATATCTTTGAAAGCATTTTCGATTCTTTCCAGAACCCTTTTAACATCATCGCTCCCGAGATTAATCAGCATAATAATGAAATGCTGGGTGCTCCAGCGGCTGATTACATCCCCCCGGCGCAGCTGTTTCTGTAAAATTTCCAGCAAAGAATTGCTGCACTCCGGAAGACAGTCCTTTCCCTTTATCTCAGCGCTGCTGCTGTCCTTGTTTGTCTTATTTTTCTCCCTGGTCTCCCCCTTCTCCTCAATCTCCTCTATCTCCTCAATCTCATTTATCTCCTCATCCATCTGAATTTGTTTGCTGTCTCGACAATCCAGTATCAAATGAACCAGATAACGGGGATTATCCTGTCTCTGACTCCTTCTCTTTTCCAGATCATACAGCATGGTAAAGGTTTCAGAGTCACAGACATAAGCCTCATTGGCTGTACTGGAATTTAACATGCTCCTGAGATATGTATCAGGGTCATTTTTAACTTGATGGTTTTCCATTCTTGTTTTAAGATTTCTTATTTCCGGCGGTAATATTAGATTATTTTCCTGATAAAGCGCCACAGCTTCTTCATATTTAATCCTGGCCAGCCCTTTATTGCCGGAGGCCAGCAGAGCCTCAATTGACCCTCTGATTAGATCTTCATCAAATTGAATTAATTCCTGAGCTCTTTCATAAATCTGCCATAACTCTTCATACATTCCTTGAGCAGTCAAATAGTTATCCAGCTTATCCAGGGTAGAAACCAATAAATCCCGATAACGATTTCTGGCACTCCAGATCCACTCTTCAGATTTTAAATCGTCAAGGTAATCACCTTTATAGAGATCAAGTGCCTGCAGATAGGTAAAATATGACTCCTTCGATTTATTCTTTACCTCTGACTGGGTTTGATAGCACAGATCGGTAAATTTTTCAGCATCCAGCCAGTAATCAGCATCCCGGTTGAAGCTATAAGAGCTGCCCCGGGTTAATATTAGCTCTTTTTTTTCTTCATTTTCTCCCTGGGCAAGCAGTTTCCTCAGGCGATAAACCAGAGCTGTCAGCGAACCGGCTGGATAGGAGTTTCCCTCCAGATCCAGCACATCAATCAGCTCTTCAATCGGAACATCCCTTTTTCTGTAGGTAAAAAGGTATTGAAATAATTTCCAGAGTTTGCTGACCCTGGTTACCTTCTCTGTAAGTACTCTCTCGCCCTTAGAAACCTCAAATCTCCCCAGAGTATAAATCTTAACAATCTCTTCCATAACCTCCACCCCTGCAAAAACAAAAATTTTAACCCCTTGATAAATATTAACCCCAGGTTAAATAGCATTATACCTGATATTAATTATTTTTTTTATTAATAATTAATTTCCCAGATATATTTCCAAAAACATTACCCTATATACCCGGATATCTTACTTGCCATCAATCAATCTCAGCCAATCCTTGATGTTAAATAATATTTTATCCTTAATTAGTAAGTTCTTTAAGCAACAAGAAAATCCTGCCTCCTGTGTTAATTAAATTTAATAAATTCAAATTGTTTTCCCGGCAATCTGAACCCTGCTGCCCCTATCTTCCCCTTCTGGCGGTCATATTTTATTAATATTAACCCGAAATCATATATTTAACATAATATTTAAACCAAAAGTAAAAAAGCTTCCCGAAAGGGAAGCAAGTCAGTATTACCTCTATTCAGCTCCAAAATTCTTATACCTGACACACTGTCTCATGTCCAGGCAGCTCCTCTTTATTTAACCCAGGTTCTACCTTCTTATCCAATCCAGTCAACTACCCTCTTTATTTAACCCAGGTTCTACCTTTTTATCCAATCCAGGTGCTAACCCTTTTTTATCTATTCCAGGCAGCTGCCCCTATCTCTAACCCGGGCAGCTTCTCTCATTGTTTAATCCGGGCAATTTTCTGCTTTCTCATAGCCAGACTTTTATCTGTCTTCTCTCACCACTACCTTGCGGAAATTGCCTTCCTGAGATAAATCATCGATCTCTATGAGAAGGTCACCGGCCGATTCGGCTTTAATCCTGGTAAATTTCATTCCCCAGCCGATCAGATCCTGATTATCAACCTGCTCTCCAGAGATGATTTTTTCCATTTCGAATTCCGGAATTGCAATGCTGTCACTAAAGGAATAGCTGGAATCAATCTCGATACCATTGGAGCCGGCCAGCAGGGCCACCGACCAGTCCTGAAAAATCTCATTAAATTCCCGGCCGGTATAATCAGCAATTGCTT
>PWFW01000145.1 GCA_003554225.1 Halanaerobiaceae bacterium
GAGTTCAATTAAATGGTTCTGCTGCAAAAAGTCATTTTACTGGCAATTTGATTGACGGGATGACAGATATGACGGGGATTATAATTTCGAAATTTTAGTGATATCGACTTTATGCAGTGCAATCATTAAATATTCTATTTAATTTTATACTCATAGAAAGTCCGATTAAAGATTCTGTTATTCAATCTCCTCCTCCAGCAGTTTTTTAATTTCAGCGGAGGCGGTGCTGCGGTCAATATTAAACTCCTCGCCGCTGCGGCGAATCTGCACTTCAAATTCTTCCTTCTCCAGTGAACGGGAGCCGATAGTAATTCGGAGGGGAATTCCAATCAATTCCGCATCATTAAACTTAACCCCGGCTCTTTCATCTCTGTCATCCAGCAGTACCTCCAGACCGGCATCCTGAAGTTCCTGATAAAGCTCTTCGGCTGCCTGACTGACCTCGCTGGAATTGCCGAGCGGCAGGATAATAACCTGATAGGGAGCCAGCGGCAGGGGCCAGACAATCCCCCGTTCGTCATGATGCTGCTCAACAGCTGCTGCTGCCACCCGGGTTACACCAATACCGTAACTGCCCATAACGATGGGCTGTTCTCTGCCGTTCTCATCAAGATAGGTTGCCTCCATGCTGGAGCTGTATTTGGTTCCCAGCTTGAAAATATGACCGACTTCGATGCCGGATTTGATCTCGAGAGCTCCTCCACATTTAGGACAGGGATCACCGGCCTGAACAGTACGCAGCTCGGTAAAGGCCTCGATCTCTTTAATATCCCGGTGGGGGTTAACATTGACCAGATGGTAATCCTTCTGATTGGCACCGGTAACGGCCTGCTCAAGTTCCTGAATGCGGCTGTCGGCTACAATTTTAATATCTTCAGGCAGATCGACCGGTCCGATAAAACCGGCTACACTGCCAAATCTTTCGGGAAATTCATCGGGATGGGCAGGGCGAAGTTCGATGGCACCGAGATGATTGCGGAACTTGACCTCATTTAACTGATCGTCACCGCGGATCAGGGCAACAACCGGCTTATCATCGGCAACATAGGCCATGGTTTTGATCATTTTCTTAGGACTGACTTCGATCATATTTACCAGATCTTCGATGGTGGTGGCATCCGGAGTATGTACTTTTTCTATTGCAGCTGCTTCGTCTGCAGCGGGGTCATTATCTGCAGCTGAGGCTGATGCTCCGGAACTGGAAATTTCCAGTCCGGCTTCTGCCCGCTCAACATTGGCGGCATAGTCACAGTCAGTGCAGAAAGCCAGATCGTCCTCTCCACTGTCGGCCAGCACCATAAACTCGTGAGAACCGGAACCTCCCATAGCACCGCTGTCGGCTTCCACCACTCTGGTATCGAGGCCGCAGCGTTCAAAGACACGGACATAGGCATCATACATGTTCTGATAGGCTTTATCAAGACCCTCTTCATCTCGATCCAGGGTGTAGGCATCCTTCATAATAAATTCTTTAGCCCGCATCAGCCCGAAACGGGGGCGGATTTCATCGCGGACCTTGGTCTGAATCTGGTAGAGATTAAAGGGCAGATCCTTATAGGAGCGCACCTCATCGCGAACAATATCGGCTATGACTTCTTCGTGGGTAGGGCCGAGACAGTATTCCCGCTCGTTGCGGTCCTTAAAACGGACCATCAGGGGACCGAATTCCTCCCAGCGGCCAGACTCCTTCCAGATGTCGGCAATCTGCATGGCCGGCATTAAAACCTCCAGGGCTCCGCTGCGGTCCATCTCCTCGCGAACTATCTGCTCGACCTTGCGGATAACCCGGTAACCCAGCGGCAGGTAGGAATAGATTCCTGCGGAAAGACTGCGGATCATTCCTGCTCGCAGCATCAGCTGGTGACTGGGAATCTCGGCATCTGCTGGCACTTCTCGTAAAGTAGGCAAATAGTAATTCGATAATTTCATATTTTACTCACACTCCATTTTATTTATTTCTGCCAGAAGGGCGCTTACCAGCTCCTCTTCCGGGACTTTTTTGACAACTTTGCCCTGACGAAATATTACTCCGGATTTTTTGCCGCCGGCAATACCGATATCAGCCCGGGCTGCCTCTCCTGGACCGTTAACTGCACAGCCCATCACTGCTACTGTCAAAGGTTGGGCTGCGGGATCGCTGGCTCTCTGCTCGAGTGCCTGGCGGACTTCTCTGGCAATTCTCTCCAGGTTGATTTCGGTGCGGCCGCAGGTCGGACAGGAAATAATCTCCAGGTTTCCCGGGCGGCGGCGCAGTCCCAGGCTGGCCAGAATTTCATAGGCGACCTGGACTTCCTCCACCGGAGGAGCGGTCAGGGAAACCCTCACTGTATCGCCCAGCCCCTGGCTCAAAAGAGCGGCAATGCCAGCCGCTGATTTAATCTCCCCGCTTCGCCCGGCACCGGCTTCAGTAATGCCGATATGAAGAGGATAATCAAAACCTTCAGCAAAGAGGCGGTTGGCCTCCAGGGTTTCTGTGACACTGCTGGACTTAAGGGATACTATGATATCCTGGAAATTTTCTGCAGTCAGATATTTAATATGGCGGGCAGCACTGGCAACCAGGGCCTCTGCCATCCGGATTTCTTTTTTTGCAGCATCTCCTCTCTTAAGCTCTTTCTCAGGCTTAAGATCCTTTTCCAGGGAGCCGCTGTTAACGCCAATACGGATAGGAATGCCCTGTTCCCGGCAGACTCTGACCACCTGGCGAACCTTCTCTCTACCTCCAATGTTGCCGGGGTTAATCCGCAGAGCCTGAACACCGGCCCGGGCAGCTGCTATTGCCAGATGATGATCAAAATGAATATCGGCTACCACCGGCATTTCAGCACCGGCAATAATTTCTGGCAGAGCCTGGACTGCTTCTCTGTCCGGGACTGCTACCCTGATTATTTCACAGCCGGCGGATCTAAGCTCAGATATCTGTGCCAGGGTGGCTGCAGCATCTGAGGTGCGGGTATTGGTCATTGACTGAATGCTAATGGGATGCCCGGCACCTACAGGAACATCTCCTATCTTAACCAGCCTGGTGGAACGGCGCTGCATAAAGATTTACTTCCTTTCTTTTAGGAATGGTGAA
>PWFW01000115.1 GCA_003554225.1 Halanaerobiaceae bacterium
AGCGCGAGCGAAGCCGGTTTATGTCATAGCGACAGAATTCGCTGCGCCTACCAGCGGTGCCCTCACCCCTCCGGCTCCTCCTCCACTTCCCGCTTCACCTTCGGCGCCGGGGGCACCCAGGCTTTGAGGTGCTGGCCGACATGCTCGTAGAAGGCGGGGACTAGAGTCTCCAACTGCTCGATGAACTTGCGCTTGCCGCCGAAGGCGCGGGCGTCGTCCGTGAGGCGCTTTGTGGAGTCACGTTTGTGGGCTCGGGCGCTGGGTACGCCAAAGGTGGTAGTGATTCAGCGGCTTTTCGGCCTACCCTGACTGTCTGCGCCGCGATCCTCTGCACAGGAGACCATCATGTCTGGATACACCGTTTGTAAGTATGTCACCGCGGAAACAGCCAAAAAATGCCTGAGTGACCGCACCCTGTATCTCGCGCGACCAGGACAACTGAATGACACACTAGAAGCACGATTCGCCCGGGCTAGCGCAGGTGCCTACTTAGACGTCGTAGAATCAACCCTTGCAAAGATCGCTTCAAAACGTGGGGAAGCACCCCTTGTCTTCGACCGGGAGGCCCTGCCGGAATTTAAGGCCTTGAACGAACAAGAGAATGACCGCTTTCAGAGGTTCTGTGAAAATATCGGCATTTGCTCTCTAACCAGTCACCCAAACCACCAAGCCATGTGGGCCTACTACGGACAGGGTGGTCATGGTTTGTGCCTAGAACTGAAATTCAGCAACGAGGTACTGAATGATCATGAACTTCTTCTTGGTCCGGTCAAATACAGCGATCAACCCAGGGTACTGAATCGCGCGGATGACTTGCGTGAGTCTCTACTCGAGATGGCCGATCAAAACCCGAACGCCTCCGTCCGCGAGCTACTAAAGTTAAGCTTCGAGACGCCCTTCCGCCGCAGAATGGGACTCCGCATGGCTCAGCGTGCAACATCCCGCAAGCACACCGACTGGAAGCATGAAAACGAAATCCGTCTCCTCGGGCCAAACGGGGGGTATCCAATACCGATATTGGAGAAAGTATTATCGAAGATTCACTTCGTAAATAGTAAGGCTCTAGCTCTCTTCGCACCATTTCTCCGGGAGCACTACCCTGAAGTTCCGCTTGTGTATTGGGAATCCGATCATACCGGAACACTAAAGCATGGCCGCTCCATGGAATTAAATCTGATTCCAGTCGATTAGTCCGATGCAAGCATCTTCTAAGCGGAGCTCGCACCGGCAGGATTACTGATCAGCTCACGCAAGCGGCCCAATGCTGGGTTCACCGATTGATCCAGCAGTGACTGCGGGAAACATCGGTGATAGCTCCGTTTTTCTGCAGGATGACCATCCAGCATGGGATGCAGAGTGCTTTTGCAACTTTGTGCCGTAGAGGGAACAGATACGCCCAATACGTTAAGCAACATTCCCTCGAGACAGACCGGACTGGAGACGATTATTTCAATCCCGTGGCGCCTGGCAATGCCACGGGCGGCCTGGGGTATCTGCACATCGTCATCGAGTAGCAACACTCGCCGGTCATAGGCGATATGCTGATAGCGCTTGATCATTTTCTCCAGCAGATCGCCGGGTGATCCCCCATCGCCCGCTCTCACCCTCACTGTCTGTCCTGTCTCTCTACCGTCATACAACAAACGCAAATACTCTACGAACGCTTGATCATGCGCTCCCTCGCCAACAATCAGGATCGATTTGAGCGCTCTGCGTTTTGCGTTGCGTCGCGGCATCCTTGCCCTCCAGCCCTCAAATATCCGGGACGGCTCCCAGCGCGCCGGCGTGATACTTGGCAAAGAGGTTGTCGTCGCTGCGCAATCCAATAACCCCGTCTAACCGCCACGTTTCGCTGGCCAGATCGCGCTTCTCGACGAGGTACACCTGGTGTTTAGCCAGTAAGTTCAGTGCCTCGCTCGTATGGCAGGAAAACAGGAGCTGCGCTTTATAGGGGTTGGTATGCTCCAGGCGGAATAGATCCAGGATGACCTCCAGCATGTGCGGATGAAGATCACTGTCGAACTCATCAATCACTGCCACACCACCGCTCTCTAACACAGGCAAGATATACCGCAGCAGCACGTAGGCGGCCTGAGTGCCGCTCGACTCTTCGAAAAACGGCAATGAGAAGCCTTGACCGCCGTCCAGGTGATGCTCGCCGAAAGGCAAGTGGATGGAGTCCGTTTGCTCGCCCGTTTCGTCACGCACCGACATTTCTCGGAGCTCGACATCGCTCAGGCCCAGATCCAGCTCGCAGATCGCCCGACGCGCGCGCTCATGCAATGCCAGATTCTCGCTAAAGAAATGCGCACTGTTCAGCAGTTGTTGATGATCGTAGTGGGCGCGGCCGATGACCCTGAGATTTGAGCTATAACGCTCGAAGTAGGCAACAATCTTGGAGGCCGTCGCAACATCATGGACGTGCCCGGCCGCCAGCAGCGATGCATTGCCGCGAACCCCCCGAGCGTGGGAGGCGTTCATGCCAAAGCCCTTTTGCTTGATGGCATAACTGTCGCCGTCGCGTTCGCGCACGAACAGATAGCTATAAAGGCGGCTGGTCTTCACGAACAGCGCCTCATGCAGCACATGCTGGGGCGTTACATGCAATTGGTAGCGATAGGCCTTGCCGTCCAGTTCGAAGTCAACCTCAAACTCGATCGGGCTGTCCTCATCCAGCTTGTGCGGACGCACCGGAATCGGCTGTTGTGGCTCCGCGTTGAGGAATGACCGAGAGATGAACCAGCTCAAAAAGGCCATTGGCTTTAGCAACTGCGTCTTGCCAGCGCCGTTGGGCCCCAGTACGGCCACGACCTTGTTGCCCCGGCTCTGATCCGCGAACGTCAGATCATAGCCGGATTGGGAGGGCTGCTTGCCAAGCTCGAACGAGACCACCGCTTCCTCACGGAACGAGTAGAAGTTCTTAAACCGGTAGCGTTTAATCATACTGCGTAGAAACCAACGAGATTTTGTTCATCTTGGCGCACGACGACGCGTTTAGCAAGCGTCGGGTGAGCTGGCCGATGACACAACGCCAGCCTCAGTCATCTCTACGGCTCCGGCTCCTCCTCCACCT
>PWFW01000184.1 GCA_003554225.1 Halanaerobiaceae bacterium
ATGGCTTTAGAGGCTGGTAAGATGATGAGCAAAGATGTAGTTTCAATTAAGCCCGATGAAAGCCTGGAAAGGGCAGCCACCCTGATGGTTAAGAACAATATCAACCGGTTGCCGGTTATTGATAATGAAGGTGAACTGGTGGGTATAGTATCGCGCCGGGATATAATGAAACACCTTTATAACTAAAGAATAATTGATCAGGAAAAGCATATTACCATTTTCATTCATCAGATAGTCCATGTTTTAATGGACATGAGTGTCTAAAAGGTAATTAAGCAGGGTAACAGCACTTGGAACGAACTGCATAGATGGTGGTGTCGCGAATAGTTATTTCTAAAGGGGTCCAGGTAACAGTAGCCGGTTCCATAATCAACTTTTCACTGGGCATTTTTTATGCCTGGTCTGTTTTTGCCGACGGCTTAATCAAGGAACTGGGTTGGAGCAAAGCGGAAGCTATGCTCCCCTACACCCTGGAACTGTTGATATTTTCTATAGCGATGATTTTTGGAGGGCGGTTTCAAGATCGTTTCGGCCCCCGGCGCGGCACTCTTTTGAGCGGAATCTTTACCGGCCTGGCATTCATAATGTGCGGCTTGACGGCCAGCCCGGCGGGGGTGGCATTTTCTTTTGGTTTAGTTTTTGCTGTCGCTGCTGCTTTTGGCTATTCCGCAGTCACACCGGCTGCGATAAAATGGTTTCCTCCTGCTCAAAGAGGCTTAATTACTGGTTTGGTGTTGATGAGCCTGGCTGCGGGTTCCCTGCTCTGGGCCCCGTTAATTAACTTTCTGCTTGAATATACCGGGATCATTAATGCATTTATAGTTTGCGGTGTTTTTTTAATGATTGCCATTACTGTTTCTTCTTTCTTTATTTCCATACCTGTTGTGACTGCAAAGCACAACAACCAATCCAGTAAACCTTCTTCTCCGGAGGATTTTAACTGGCGCAAATTTATAAAAGAGCCTTCTTTCAAAATACTGTGGACTTTGGTTGGTTTGACCAGTGGGGTGGGGCTGATGTTTATTGGCCACCTTGTACAGGTAGCTGAGACTAATTTTCAGGTGGAATGGGGATACCTGCTGGTTTCTTTATTTGCTTTAACTAATGCTTCCAGCCGGTTGATTGGGGGAGCTATTTGTGATCGGCTCGGTTATCTCGGCAACATGAAGGTGGCCCTCTTAATGATGGCTGCAGCGATGTTGCTGTACTTAAGTGGCTTAGGTTGGCCGGCCTTGATTTTGGGAACTGTTTTCCTGGGTCTTAGTTACGGTAGCTTATATACTTCTTATCCCAATGCTGTAGTTCATCTTTTTGGAATTGAGAACTTTGGAATCAGCTACGGGATGATCTTTACCGCCCTTGGAATCGTTGGCAGCCTTGGACCAACAATTTCCGCCTTCCTGGTTGATATAACCACGAGTTACAATTTGAGCTTTATTATTGGTATTATAGCCACCCTGATTTGCTTTTTCCTGGTAGCTAAGTTGAAAAAGATAACCTTTCAGGGCTATGATAATATTTATAAAGTGTGATATTTAGATAGATGTGGAGGAATATTAAAATGGGAGTAAATAAAGGTTTAATTAATCTTTCCCCCGGTATTTTATTAACTGTTACTATAGCTATAATATCCTTATTTATCAAAGAGTTGTATCCTCCTATAAGTCCCGTAGTTATTGCAATTATTTTGGGCTTGTTTATCAATAACTTTATTGGCTTTCCCCTAAAATGTAAAACAGGCGTTGATTATTCTTCAAAAAAACTTCTTAAATTAGGGATAATTCTGCTTGGGATCAGGCTTAGTTTCTATGAAATCCTTAATTTAGGGACAATGGCTTTAGCTATTATCGTGGTTTGTATTGGATTGGCATTGGCTTTAGTAATAAGTATGTCTAAAAGATTCGATGTTCCACCAAAACTTGCAATTCTTATTGCAGTTGGCACGGCAATTTGCGGCAATAGCGCAATAATTGCTGCTTCTCCTATAATAAAAGCTAAAGAAGAAGAAGTTGCTTTTGCTGTTGCAACAATAACAGTCTTTGGGTTGACTGCGATTGGGGTTTATCCAGTTATCGGAGGGGTATTAGGCATGTCCCCTCTTGAGTTTGGAGCCTGGGCTGGGACGGCGATAAATGATACTGGTCAGGTTGTGGCAGCAGGGTTTCAATATGGACAATCTGCCGGGGAAGTTGCTACAGTTGTCAAATTAACCAGAAATATACTTATAGCTCCTGTTATTTTCTTTCTTTCATATCTAGTATTAAAAGAAAAAGCTGATCAAAACTCTTCAGTATTTAATAAGGTATATTTATTTAAAATATTCCCCTGGTTTGTATTGGGATTTATGCTTATGGCACTAGTAAGAACTGCCGAGATCTTACCCAGTTTTTTGATCGATCACCTTAGTTTTGCTTCAGATTTATTATTAGTGATGGCGCTTGCCGGGATAGGATTGTCTATAAAACTTTCTTCTTTGAGAGGGTTAGGCTTGAAAGCTTTTATTACTGGTTTAATAGCAGCTGTGATAATGGGGGTAACAAGTTTGCTCATGGTTATGTTCATAATATGAATTAACAAGAGAAAAAATAACTGTTATATTTGAAGTGTAAAAGGCTGCCTGCATATATTATCTTCTTTTATTAACATTGTAAGCATTAGGGGGGCTTTATATGGAAAAAGAGGATGTTTTTCGTTTGCTTAATGCAATTCCACATGGAATTCTTTTATTGAACTATGAAGGGTTTATTATTTATGCGAATAGTTCTGCTGAAAAGTATTTTTCACAAAAGGAGTCTTTGACTCAAGGAAAGCATCTTGCTGACTTAATCCCTAACCTAGAAAACGACTGGGTTTCTCAATTGTCAGCCGAGGCCAAAATATTAAAAATAAATAATCAAGATTTTGTTATTTTTACAAGCAACTATGAAGACCAGTCTGGTCGTCTATATTATGTTTTTGTTTTTCAACCCTTGGCGGATTTGACCCCTGTTTATGAAGAGCTTATAATCACCAAGCAAGAATTGGAACATATTATTGTTAATTCTTATGATGAAATATTTATCACGGG
>PWFW01000178.1 GCA_003554225.1 Halanaerobiaceae bacterium
CCATGGCCTTTGGCGATGTGCTCCTGGAGATCAAAATTCGGGAGTCGAATCCCGGTCTCCTCCGAAAGCACTGTGAGGTTTTGCATTCGATGAAGCGGAAAATGCTTGATGATTTCCCGCTCCCCATCCTTGATCGCTAAGAGGTAGGGAATCGGTCCTCGCTGAATGAGAGCTTGGGGATGAAGCTTGCCCCCACTCATCTCACCACTCTTTTTTTGATACCTTGCCTCTACCGGATGAGATTCGATGAGTGCTGATACAACATTATGGAGGATGCCTGCCGGTATACGAACTTGTTGTAGCTGCAGGTGATCAGGGATCACCAGAAGTTGCTCCCGGGTGAGCAAGCCCATCCGCTGATCGATGAGAACACGATGCCAAACCTCTTCGAGCCTGCCAGAGCGCGATGCCTCTTCGAGGAGTGGAAACAGCACACGCGTCGTATCGCTCCGCCGAATTCTGGAATCGTCCCAGAGGTCATCGCGGGCCCGACGATAGCGCCAGGTGCCACCCTGCCGCTGACCTGCCTCCGCATAGCCGGAGTCAATGAGCTCCTTGATGTCTCGCTGGAGCTTACGAAGACCCGCCGAGTTCGCGTAGTGGTCAGGAAACGCCTCTTGCAGACGCCGTATGGTATGGCAATACGACCAACTCGTTCCTGGCGGTTTTAGCAGCGTTAGAAGATCTGTCCGACGCTGAAGTGTTTCTAACTGCGCTCCGGGCATACCGACCTCCCTGTCTCACGGGCCGAAGAACCGGTTCCCTGGCTCTCGCCGATGTGCCGATATTACCCGCTGGAGGCAGACCGCGCGATCCTCATTGTTAATACAAAGGACGCGGGAAGCCCGCGTCCTTTTACCGAAGCTCTCAACCCTCAGAACTCTTGCCTGGGAATTGAGTTTTCTCCATGTGCCTTCTTCAGCTCCCATTCGGACCGGAGCCTGCGCAGGAACTGTTCGGGAACCAGCGCCTCGTTAAGCACCCGGCGTTGACGACAAACATTTGCAACATCGCCGAGCGTGAGCCCTTCAAGCCCCGCGAGCAGTCGTGCAGAGGTTTCAGGTACCGGCGCTTCCGGGTCGCCAAACGCCTCCTGTGCAAAAACCCGGCGACGCTGGCTTGCATTCATCGGCCGAAACATCAGCTTGATATCAAACCTGCGCAACGCGGCAGGATCCAACCCATCCATCAAGTTCGTGGCCGCGATAAAAACGCCGGGGAAGCGCTCCATCTGCTGCAACAGTTCATTGACCCGGGTTCGCTCCCAACTCCGCTGCGCGTTTCGGCGATCTTCCAGAAAGCTGTCCACCTCATCCAGTAGCAGCACCGCATGCTCAGGATCGGCAGATTCGAAAAATTCCGCCAAGTTTTGCTCGGTCTCACCAACGAAAGGGCTCAAAATGTCGGAGGCCTGGGCGACGATCAGTTCACGGTCCAGAGCCTCAGCAAGAATTTCAGCGAACTGGGTCTTACCCGTGCCGGGTTCACCGTAAAGGCACAGGCGTCCCTGGCCGCTTCCCTGAATGCCACGAATCACGGTCTCCGGTGACTCTGTACCTTCGATATTCAACAGCTTCAGATCCAGCGTGGTATCCGAGCGGCGAACGCGTGGCGTCGATCTTCCGCGCACCGCCTGACGCATGTTCATCAACACGTGCCGAACCCGCGCATCGACGTTCGCCCCGGGGCTTAATCCAACCACCCGGCGCGCGTTATCCAGAACCGCCGGCGTAACCGCGATGTCCGACGCAACCTCCTTGATCAAACTATCCGTGGCGCCACTGTCACCGAGTATGCGGCCAGCAATCGCTTCTCGAACCGAACGGGGAGGTGTCCGGAATTCCACCGGCAGCAGAAAGCGCCGGAGCACTGCCGGATCCAGCGACCACCGGTCGTTCGTAATCCAGATGGTCGGCACCGGATTTGACTCGAGGGCCCGGTTGAACCATCCCTTCTCCCGAGTTGGCGAATAGCCGGTCATACGGGAGAGCATCAGTTCCTGGGTGCTCTGAAGATCCTCCATCTCATCAAACACCAGCAGCGGAGCCTGCGCGCTACCCATCAACGTCTGGGCCAGTTGATAGCCTCCGAGACGCCCCTCCCGACCCATCGGCTCACCGCTTTCATCGGCTGATCGGACCGAATAGGCCTGGACCGCCAGCTCTTTGGCGATCACTTTGGCCAGCTCGGTTTTTCCAGTGCCCGGAGCGCCATAGAACAGGGCATTGACGCCACCGGCGCAGGTCTTGCCCGCTTCACCCAAGACCTGCTTCAGGACCGTTACCTGAGTTTCGAGATGTGAAAATGCGTTCTCGTCAACCTTGGCGCGCCCAAGTGGCTCCAGAAATATCCCTAGCAGTTCTTCCCGATCGCGTGGTGCATAAGCGATTGCCTTTTCGAGCACTGGACCTGGCTTTAAGCAGTCTTCCAGATCTGAATGCTCATCGACTTTCACGAGTGCCAAGGTTCGAAGCTTGCTGTTAGAGCGCAGCGCCCGCTGAATGGAGTCCTCTGAGAGATCCAGCGCTGCGGCGAGCCGTTTGGTGTTGACCGGCAGCGTACCCGTGCTGGATGCACGACAGATATTGCGTAAAGCGCCCGAAGTCAGTAACAGTTCGACAAACAGCAGCAGTTCCTGCTCCGTTTCATCGAGCTGTAGTAAGCTCACGAGGAGCTTGGTGACCTTCGTCAACAACGCACCGACGTCCCTCGTCTGCAGCTCCTCCTGCACATGACTGGGAATGCGGTTGAATAAATGCTCTAACCCTGAAAGGTGATCTTCCTCTTCATCATCGTCATCTTCCGTATCAAGGCTTTCTAGGAGCATCTCCAATTCATTCTCATCATCAAATTCAAGATCCATCCCTTCCTTGTCTTTCAAACGATCCTCAATAACGGGTGCCAGCAACCTCCAAGTGGCCCTGGTGGATCGATGAGCGGCAAGTTTTGCTTCCCCATTAACCGCCGCTTGGTATAAGTTAATAGCCAGTCGTGCGAGCTCCCGTTCTTTAGGAGTGACGTCACTCAGATCCGTACGCCAGCACTTCTGATAATTCGGCATAAACAC
>PWFW01000278.1 GCA_003554225.1 Halanaerobiaceae bacterium
AATCCTTGCAATCTTAAAGAAAAGATAGACCCTGTTCGGAGCCCTGATCTATATCGCATGCTTCAGGAGTGGAGGTTTGAAGACCACTCGAAATTACCTTACCTAACAGATCTTGTGAATTCTTTCATCGTTAGACAAGGTAAAAAACTTATTATCTGGAGTGGAAGACCATCAACATTGAATGCTCTTGCAGGGTATTTTGCAGAATACAACCCACAGATCATACATGGTGAGATCAAAACACCCGCCGGAAAATCTCGAAACCAACACAAATTCGATCTCCTAGAAGAGTTCAAAACACATGACGATCGTCCACTTCTTCTGGCCAGTTATCTTGTCCTCAAGCAGTCTGTAGATATTTTGGAAAGTACCCGGAGCGTGTATTTCGATCGAAGTTGGAAATATATTGATTGGGCACAATCCCGAAAGAGATCTCAAAGGATAGGACAAACTGAAGATGTTCTTATTAGTTATCTTATTTTCCAAAACACAATCGAAATGAGGCAGGATAGAAGGCTTTCCGACCACAAAAAAATGAACACGGATCTTTTTCGAGCGGATTCGATACCTGCGTCTGAGTGGAAGCGTATTTTCGAAGGAGAAACACTATATGAGTGAGAAGCAAAAAATCTTGGTGAGTCATATTGATCTTGCCGGGGCGGGAAGTGTTGTTCTTGCCAACTTTTTCCAAGATCGTCTCGGGTTCAGCCAGATACACATGAAAAATTATGGGTTTTTGGACGACAATACAGCACTTCGTGAAAAACTAACAAGCGGGGTGGATGAAGTTGTAATTGCAGATCTTACATTTCCGCAGGAATTCGCCGAAAAGATTAAAGCTGTGGGAACTGATCTCTATATTTTCGATCACCACGAAGAAACTTCTTGGATAAGGGACTATGAAGGGTCTGTTTGGGACAAGTCCAGGTGTGGAACTCTTATCTTTTGGGAAGAGTATGTAAAACCTCGGGTTGGCCGATTTCGACCTATTGTTTCTCGTTTCGTAGAGCTTGTCGACACCTATGACCTTTGGAAGCAGGATTCGGAGGATTGGGAAGAAGCCAAAAGTCTGAATTCGGTATTCTATGGTATGCGGGATCAAAATGGAGAAACCGAGGTCGATACTGCGTTCCCTTTTCTTGATTTTATGTGTCAGAAGATGAGAAAGCTGGATTCTTGGCGTTGGACTTCTCGGGAGAATAAAATCATAAAACGAGCAAACGACCGAGAAAGTGAAATGCTGAAAACAGCACGATCGAACTTGCAGAGAAGAGTGGATGGTCGCGGTCTTGTATTTGGTCTTTGTCGATTTTCGTCAAAAATTTCTATTGTTGCGGGTAAAATATTGGAGGAAAACCCAGATTTAGATTATCTTGTTGTTATCAATGATTTTTGGAAAGCAAAAGATTTGGGAAAGATTTCTGTAAGAACCAGAAGGGAAGATTTTGACCTGAACACTCTACGTGAGCCTCAAGGACACGCAAAAGCAGCCGGTGCAGAACTTACAGAACCTATAGCACAAAAGTTGTGGTCCGGAGAGATCCACAGCCTGGAATATGAAAGTTAGAAGGAGTACAAGAAGCCAAACATGAGCGATTTCTTTCAAGCTAAGAGTGCAACACTTCCTGAGGGAAAAGAACGTGAAAAACAGTTGATTCGACAAAGTAAAGACCCTGATCTTGTGGTGTTGGTTGATGAGAAACCTCATCACAAAGAGCGGCTTCAGCTCGAAAAGTTCATGAAGCACGTATATGGAAGGGATGTTGAGTATAAACTCATCTACTGCTATAAATTTAAGCCCACGGAGAAAGAACTTACTCGAAATATTGAAAAATTTGTACTCCAAAACGTTCCTGATCTCAGTGAGCACATTCCTCGGGGTAGCAAGGTTCTTACCTTAGGGCGTGCCCTTTATGCTATTACTAAGTCAACCTCTCTCAAGGTTCATCATTTTTATGATATTGTGTGGAACAAGACTTGGTTTTTCGACCCATACACGGAATCTTGGGTCTTTCCTGTCGATGCTATGTACAACTTTTTTCGAGCTTCGGATGGAAAGATTTTTGACACTTGGAAAAAGTATTTCCTCTTGCACCAGATCAAACAGATCTCAACACGAAAACTTCCACTTCCTCGGAGACCCAAGCTAAACCTAGTGAAAGTAAAAGATACCTCAGCTTTCTTCCAGGAGCATATGAGTGAAACAGAGATTGCCTGGGACTTGGAAACCTCGGGATTCAACCCGTGGACATCAAAAATTAAGTGTTTCACTTGTTCTTTCGATGGAAAAACAGGGTACTATTTGCGTTGGGAGGATATCGACACTGCGGAGCTTGACGAATTTCTAGATGGAAAGTTCCAGATTGGGGCTAACTTGAAGTTTGATTGTCGGTTCCTAAGACTCCGAGGGGTCGAGAACTGTACGGTTCATTTTGACACTCTCCAAGCGGGACATCTTCTGAATGAAATAAGATCTAATTCTCTCAAGTCTCATAGTTGGCTCTACACTTACCATGGTGGATACGAAATTGATCTGGAGCTTTATAAACTCAAGCACCCAAGGTTGAGGGATTATTCTCTGATTTCGGAAGATATTCTCCTTCCCTATGCGGTAAAAGACGCAATTATCACATACCAGGTGTACAAAGCTCAGGGGAAGCACCTGGCTGAGGATCCTAAGCTTCACCACTACTTCGAGTCTATAACGATGCCCGCGCTTCGTATGTTTGTGGATATTGAAGCTGAAGGTACATATATTAATTGGGACGAAGTGATAAAAGTTGAACAAGAGCTTACAGAAGAAAGAGAGAAGATTGCTCGGGAAATCTTTGACCACACTGGACTCCGATTTAATTTGGAGTCAGATGCAGAGCTTGGTCGAGTTTTTCGTGATGATTTGAAACTACCAGATCTCGGTGAATACAGGAAAGATGGTGGGTATAAAACATCAGAAGATCAACTCAACGAGTGGTCAAAAAGAGGATACCGTGTAGCAGATCTTCTTCTGCAGTATCGAAAGCGGAATACACTTATTCGCTCTTTCACAGGTAGGCATCGG
>PWFW01000171.1 GCA_003554225.1 Halanaerobiaceae bacterium
GTGCTCACTCCCAATTATTACATTAATATATCTCAATAAAATTTACAAGCTGATTATTCTTCTTGTTTGAAAAGTGGACTCACCACTGCTGATTTATCAAGAGGTGCCCCCAGTTTATATATATTTTCACTTTCAATGCCATTAAAGGCATTTCGGGTATCCAATATAAGACTGGCATTCTCAGCTATCCAGGCATAATCGTAATTGCTGTGATCAGTTGCTAATACTGCACAGTCATAATCGGTTAGATTATCGGCAGTTAGCTCAATTGAATGTACAGTTTCTCCTCGATTATCAAATTTCTCAGCATAAGGATCATGATAATCCATTATAGCTCCCTTATTCTCCAGCAGACGATATAATTCCAACCCAGGGGATTCCCTGAGATCATCTATATCAGCTTTGTAGGCCATACCTAGAATTAATATTTTCGAGCCTTTAATCGGCTTTTCTGCATCATTTAATATATCTGCAATTTTATGGACTGTGAATCGAGGCATGTTGCCGTTGATGTCGCTGGCCAGGTCGATAAATTTATTATAGAAATCATATGTTTTTGCCTTCCACGATAGATACATCGGATCAAGTGGAATACAGTGACCGCCAATTCCTGGACCCGGATAAAATGGCATAAAGCCAAAGGGTTTAGTGGCTGCAGCTTCTATGACTTCCCAGACATCAATACCCATTCGTTCGCACATCATGGCCATTTCGTTGACAAGGCCTATATTAACACTTCTGAAGGTATTTTCCAGCAACTTAACAGTCTCGGCCACCTTGGTTGAGCTTACGGGTACAATCTGCTCTGAGAAAGACCCATACAATTCTCTGGCCAATTTTAGACCTTTCTCAGTGGTTCCCCCAATAACCTTGGGGGTATTCTGTGTATCATATTCCTCATTTCCGGGATCAACTCGCTCAGGAGAAAAACAGAGAAATAAATCTTCACCGACCTTATAATCAAGCTCTTTCTCAAGACGGCTCTGAATTAACTCCTCTGTAGTGCCAGGATAGGTGGTGCTCTCAAGTATTACCAGTGTATCCTGGGTCAAGTATTTAACTAACTCATCCACCACTGATATTATGTAGGTGGTGTCCGGATCCTTTGTTTTCCTGAGAGGAGTGGGAACACATATGCTTATGGCATCACATTTGGACAGCCTACTGTAATCAGTTGTAGCAGAGAACTTACCACTATCAACCACTTTATGTAGTTCATCGTCTGGTACATCCAGAACATAAGAGCTGCCCTGATTCAGTTGTTTCACTTTGTCCTCATCTACATCTATGCCAAGCACATCAATATCAGCTTCGGCCAGTTTTACCGCTAGAGGAAGACCGACATAGCCGAGACCTATGACTCCAGTTAATATATTTTTTGCTTTTATTTTTTTGGTTAATTTATCTGACATAATTTAATCCTCCAAAAATTCCTCTGCTGTTTCACCCATTGTTTTGATTTCTAGTTTATTCGACTTCCTCATTTCATTTGCATAATCTATTATTTCTTCCAAACCAGGAATCAGCTTATCCGGTGCTGTGGCTAAATTAAAAGGGTGAAACCAGAAATGAAATATTTTTCCTTTTTTAATCGCGGAATTTATTCCTTTCTTAGCCTTATTAATTCGAGATTTTAAAGGTATATATTTTCTAAACCCATCCATTGACAAATACAACATCGAAGCAGGAATATTTAATAACCCATCATTATTAACTGGTTCAACAACTGGTGGAGTAATAGCAAAAAATTGGTCAACCATATGAGCTACTTTTTTGGGGTATCGACTAAAACCATCATACCATGATGGTTCTTCACCACGATAAGTTATATAACTAAACTTCTTTAACTCATCTATAAATCCTACTTGATTTCTTGGAAAGACAAATGATTTACAATCGATATTATAATCATTAATTGCCTTCTCAAACTCTTCTAAATCTGATATTGCCGTTTCTTTCTTAGTTTCAGAGTTCCCATATAATAAATGAGCAAAGCTGTGTGAGGCAATTTCCTGATACACATCTGAATTAATAACTTTTTCAACAATATCTTTCCCATACCATAATGGCTCTTCTTCAATATTGCTGGCAGGATCCATCTTAAACCAGTCATTTTTATAATGAGAAAAGTTAGTTCTTATATAATCTGGATGTTTAATATCATTTTTTTCCTTACATGACTCTAAAAGTAAATGACCAACAAAGGCCCAGGTAGCAGAGATATTTTTTTCTATAAATAATACAAGGATTTTATCAATTATCTCTCTGGTTTTCTTATAGTCTTCAAGATTATTCTGATAGCTATCTGGTTTGTCAATAGTCCCCCAGGCTAACTCCGTATCCAGGCTTATTACCATAGTCCCTTTGCTCATATTATCCCCCATTTAATAAGTATCCTGATCTCCAGATCTCAAAGCCCAATTAGACTTTTCATGTAAATTAATCTCTAAATCATCACTTAAATATCTTGATAGCATCTGCCTTTGAGGTACAAAGTATTTAAAAGGAAAATCACTCCTACTATAAAATCCCAGTTTCTTTAGCTTCTTAAATAATTCCTCATCAGTAAAAAACCATGAGCTTATAAAAACATAATTATTATTTCTAAAATAACTAAGTACATCTTTTAAAAGAATTAAAATTTGATTTAAACTCTCATATTGGAAATCAACTATCTGACCCTCACTAACATTCCAGCGGTCAGAATCAGATGTAATTATATAAGCTTTCAGCCGATTCCCATCTCTTAACGTCCATATCTTATAATCCTTATCTGGCCTCTCACAATAACGCCAATTAAGGTATTCTTTTGGTCTATATACTCTAATTCTACTTTTAACATTTTCATTCCACAAAGCTTCAAATTCATCAGTAAACCTTTCTTCATTATCAATCAAATAATCATCTGCTTCTTTAGGTAATTCCTTTATAATTTCATCTAATTTCAGAGCTCTTAAAGTCTAGTTCTTCCTTTTTGTGCAAGATACAGTGATAAAGCACCATTTCTAGATGATAAAGTTTGATATATTAAGCTTCATATATTCCTCCAA
>PWFW01000135.1 GCA_003554225.1 Halanaerobiaceae bacterium
TAGTGTCTATCTTTAGGATGAGTATCAGCCTTCATAGAGAGGTGACATGTCTCTCAGCTTCTGGATCACCGGAGGAAGCTGTTCCAGCAGATAATCGACCTCTTCCTCGGTAGTATGATAACCCATTGAGATGCGGAGCGAGCCGTGAGCTACTTCATGGCTTAAACCCAGTGACAGCATCACATGGGAAGGATCCAGGGAGCCTGAGGTGCAGGCTGAGCCGCTGGAGGCGGCTATTCCCAGCATATCGAGGTTTAGCAGAATTGATTCGCCTTCAATATAACGAAAACAGAAGCTGACATTGTTGGGAAGACGCTGATCACCCCGGGGGCCGTTCAGCCTCACTTCGCTGATCTCGTCCATAACGGTGTCAATGATTTTATCTCTAAATTTGGTCAGTTTCTGGCGCTTCTCTGGAAGGCGCTTGAGTGCCAGTTCGGCGGCCTTGCCAAAGCCTACAATGCCGGGGACATTTTCTGTGCTGGCCCGGCGTTTGCGTTCCTGAGCGCCGCCCTGCATCTGGGGCAGCAGCCGGGTTCCTTTTTTTACATACAAAGCTCCCACACCCTTGGGGCCGTTAATTTTGTGAGCCGAAATTGAGAGGAGGTCGACTCCGCTCTGCTGGACGTCAAGCTCCAGCTGACCGGCTGCCTGGACAGCATCGGTGTGGAAGTAAATATTGTGCTCTCCGGCGATCTCTGCAATTCTGGAGATGGGCTGGATGGTGCCGATCTCATTGTTGGCGGTCATGATGGTTATCAATATGGTTTCGGGGCGGATTGCTTCCTCAAGTTCTTTAAGGTCGATAAAGCCCTGTTCGTCGACCGGGAGATAGGTCACCTCGAAATCCAGGTGTTTTTCCAGAAATTCACAGGTGTGGAGGACGGCATGATGTTCTATTTTGCTGGGGATTATATGGTTACCCCTGTCCTTGCGGGCCATGGCTGCTCCTTTGACGGCCAGGTTATCAGCTTCGGTGCCGCTGCCGGTGAAGATTATTTCTCTGCTGTCGGCAGCGTTTATCAGCTGCTGAACCTTTTCCCGGGCTTCAGTCAGGGCGCGTTCGGCCTGCTGACCTTCCTGATATATGCTGGAAGGGTTGCCAAATTTGTCCTGAAAAAAGGGCTCCATGGCCTGGAAAACCTCAGGATCCAGGGGGGTTGTTGCGGCATGATCAAAATAATATCTTCTGCTCATAATAGATTCACCTCGTTCCAAGTCGGTTGATCGCTTAGTATTTCAAGACTTCTCACTAATTTGCCATTATAATTTTTCCCTAATTTGAGCTGAGCGAAAATTTGCTGAACAAATATCAGAGAGAAAGGCAGTAAATCATTATTCTCGCCGGGCTAAAACAGGGTTTGAAACTTAAAGCTTTCTTGTGAGCGCACTGCGGTACAATATTTTGCAAATGCGGAACTATATTTTGCGTTGGATTTACAGAAACAATGTTTTCAGAGTTAATGCTTTAGAGTTAATGCTTTAAGGATATTTTCTAAGATTCATCTTCAAGATTAGTCTCAGCAGATAAATAACTTATTATAAATTTATCCAAGGAAGTTGTTAGTTCTTTTCCAGGGCCTCGGCCTTTTCCTTTAAATCGGCTATGGTGTAGGAGTCCAGCAGTTCACCTATCTGATTACTTAAGATGTTCCAGAGATCGTGGGTTACACAGCCGTTGGCCCGTTCACAGTTATGATTATCCATAACACAATCTACCGGACTGATTGGTCCTTCCAGGATTCTAATCACGTCACCGGCAGTTATTTTTTCCGGATCTTTATTGAGCAGGTATCCTCCGTGAGCTCCCCGGACGCTGCTTACCACACCGGCTTTTCTCAGGCTGGCAAAGAGCTGCTCGAGATACTGTTCCGATATCTGCTCCCGCTCCGCTATCTCTCTGAGCGGAATAGCCTTTTCCTGTTGGTTCATGGCCAGATCTACCAGCGCCCGCAATCCATATCTACCCCTGGTTGAAATTTTCATATTTTCACCCCATAATCTTGAGTATTAATATCGAGTTTATTGTAACATAGCTTAATCGCTCTGTCAATCAGGTAAAAATTTACTTTCCTTCTGTGTTATGTTAACTCTATTTCCAGTTACTCTGGTGACTTCCCGGGAGAGGTTATCAAAGCTTGAAGCTCTGATGACTGCCTCTACGGAAAACCCCCTGTCAACATGTCTGGTTCCTTTAATTTCTGCGTCCACCTTTTCCAGCTGGCCGAGGGTTGCTCCGAGATGCTGATAATCGCCCCGGCATATTATAGTATGAAATAAGCTGAGTTTTATTTTGTCTGCTGTCAGTAAAACCCGGTCACAGGAGTTTCCATAGGCTTTAATTAATCCTCCTATTCCTAGTTTTGTTCCTCCAAAATAGCGGGTTACCACCACGCAGGTGTTAACCAGATTATGTCCGGCTATTTTAGCCAAAACCGGCGGGCCTGAGGACCCGGCAGGTTCACCATCATCGTCACTGTATTCCAGAATCTCTCCGGACTGATATATGCGGTAAGCTGAAACATTATGAGTTGCGTCATCATATTCTGCTCTGATTTTGCTGACAAAGTCTTCAGCTGCCTGCCGGTTCGAACAGGGACTGGCACTGGCGATAAAACGGCTGTCCTTTACCTTACTGGTAATTTTTAGCGGTGTGGAGATAGTCTGATAGCTCCGGTTTTTCTTCACGGCATCACCACTATTCTCTGATTTATTCTGGAGTTTTTTATTAGCTGATTTGGCTGATTTGGCTGATTTGGCTGATTTGGCTGATTTTGCTGCAGTTGCTGGTTTATTTCTGCTGGTTGATATTATTGCGATTTTATTCTTGCTTATTGGGATTTTTATTGGGTTTTTTATTGGGTTTTTGCTGTTACTTTTTTTTGCAGATTTTTCTGCTTGTTTTATTGCTGCCGGATTTTATTAATATATAAAGGCTGTCAGCAGCAGGTCAGGCTATTTTAGTTATGATGGCTTTATCTCCTTCAATGTAAGTACCTGGAAAGGATTTCTGCCAGGGAAGCTGCTGAAAATGTTAAATGCTAAATTAA
>PWFW01000218.1 GCA_003554225.1 Halanaerobiaceae bacterium
CTTCAATGAGTAGAGATCCTAACGCTGTAAAACTAAGAGAAATGAATATTCGCAAGCTCTTCGGCGATACAGCATTTTCAAAAATCGTGTGTCTAGACACAGGTGCCCCTAAACATTCTGTGCTAGCAAAATACAATGGAGAAGGTTTATATTGGATCGAAGATAACTACAACAACTGCTTGGCAGGTCTAGAATATGGCTTGAAACCAATCCTGATGGAACACGGCTTCAATATGATGGAACACCTGCCTCCGGGAGTTACCAAGGTAACAGCCTGGAAAGAAATATACGAATTAATCACAGGAGAAAAAGCATATGGATAATTCACTACACGAACAGATTGTGCAAGCCTATAACAACTATCTAGTCGAGGCAGCTACCTTTGACGAAAAGGGTGTAAAAGCAGCCGCAGCAAGAGCAAGAAAGGCTCTGGGAGAACTAGGCAAGCTTACAAAAGATCGCAGAAAAGAAATTCAGGATAAGAAAGCCGAGATGTAAAATGAAGGCTACTGTTATTGGAGGCGGAATCTCAGGAATTACCACTGCTTACTATCTTGCAAAGGCAGAATACAAGGTAACAGTGGTAGAAAAGGAACGTTATACAGGAATGGTAACTTCTTTTGCGAACGGGTCTCAGCTTTCCGCGTCCAATGCAGAAACCTGGAATAGTTGGAGCAATGTTAGCAAGGGGCTAAAATGGTTGTTCGACGAGACTGCGCCACTTAGGATAAGTGCAAAACCAGAACTTGCAAAAATAGGATGGATGGCTCGTTTTCTTGCCAACATTCCCAACAGAGAAAAGAACACTATAGAAACCTGCAGGATGGCTCTAAAAGCGCACGACTATTATAGAGCAATAGCCGACGAAGAAGGCGTAGAGTTCGATCGCGTAGAAAAAGGTATTCTGCATATCTATCGTAAGGAAAAAGATCTGCAACATGCTCGTCAAGTTAACCAACTTTATAAACAAGCAGGCTTAGATAGGCGAGAAGTTACAGCACAAGAAATGTATGCAATAGAACCTGCTTTACAGCAGAGCGAAACAGCATTTGTTGGAGGATTTTACAACGAACAAGATTTTACAGGAGATATTCATCTTTTCTGTAGAAACCTGTCCAAGGTACTGCGTCACAAGTATGATGTAGACTTTTTGAAGTTACCTGCTACAATTTATGATATTGATTTATGGTCTGATCAAGGGCCTGTTGTAATCTGTGCAGGCGTAGAATCGCCTGTATTGGCAAAAGCTGTGGGAGATAAATTGCCTATCTATCCTGTAAAGGGCTATTCGATTACTCTGCAAGACCCTGTCAAGGCACCCTGGGTTAGTCTGCTGGACGATGAAACAAAAATTGTATCAGCACGATTAGGAGAAAACAGATTTAGAGCAGCAGGAACAGCAGAGTTTGCAGGCAAGAACTATGATATAAAACATGCGAGAATAAAACCCCTACTTGACTGGACTCAGACACTTTTCCCACAAATGAATACAGAATACGTCACGCCCTGGACAGGCCTACGCCCAATGACACCGAGTATGATGCCCATTGTGTGTCAGAGCAAGAAGAACAGAAATGTTTTCTACAACACAGGACACGGGCATTTGGGGCGGACGCTAAGTGCCTACACCGCAAAGCAGATTGTTGACATCATAGGCAAAACACAGTGAGATATTACAGATACAACGAACCTCGAGACCCCCAAAACGAAGATTTTAGAGCTGAGACTGTTACTCTAAGCGAGCAGGAAATACTTGACTACTACTGGGATTATTGGTATAATGCTATGTGTAAAAAATACAGCAAAGAAATCGTAGATCAAGAATATACTCAAAAGGATTGTATCAGAGACTGGAAAGTGGTACACTGGGCTTGGGAAGTAGAAGATCATCAAGGATAAAGACAAAATAAGCGAAGATGTAAAGTTCGTTTTAGTAAGAGTGGGTAGAAACTGATAAGCTGGAAGAATACAAAAAATTTGAGAAATTCAAAAAACTGGGTGAACAATAAGAATTCAGAATAGCAAAATCAGTATGATGTATTTTTGAAAAGAATAAATAATTTAACAGCGTAAACTCAGATTTGAAAAAGTATCAAAGACTCCGGTGCAAATCCGGACATCTCCACCACGAGCACATTCTTTGAGGTCTTGGTCGTTACCAGCGTAGCAAAAACGGCGACAGAGTGTGCTCTTGATGGGGATGAATTAGATTCGATTTGATACCAGTATCAGTCTGATCGCTCGGCAATGCTGAAGCCGTTAGGATTGGGGGTTCCCGATCGAAGAAGCAAATCAAAATAAATGCAACTGAAAAAGCATTTGCTCTAGCCGCTTGAGGTTAGGTGGGGTTTTGCTGGTCTTTCCTTATTACCCAAAAGGCCAGCACTTTTTCCAAACTCGTTGACACAACCTGTTGCTCCTGCTAGTATACACAAACACTGGCGGAGTTTTTTATGACAATGCATCTCGACAATCGCATCAGTCTTGCACGAACCAGCAAGCCTAGACAGCACAAAATGACAAAGGCAGAGTATGCCCAACTCGTAGAACAGCATCGTGAATACAACAAGCGTATGAAGCAGTCAAACAACAGGAAGCTTATGATGTCATTCAAAGAATACTGTGATTTTATGAAGCCTACAAAAACTGCTTGTTCTGTATCTTCCAGCAAGAAGGACTTTGTGCCTCCAACAGCTTATCGCAGAGACGGAGCAACACAAGCCGAATCTGTTCCTAGTCGTGGCACAGGTGTTGGTAATGCGAGCAAAAAAGATAGCCAGCATTATTCGGGGTCTTTTGTGATAGGCATCGCTCAAACACACAAGTCCAATGCTGTTCCGATTACGAACGGCGATCATGCAAAGGATATTGCAAGAATGCGTCGGTGATCAAGATAGCAAACTGTAAAATATAAATAGATAAAGTAAACTATGTTATTTGGAATATTAACACTTCTAACGGCGTTGGCAATCAGCGCAGTTGCAATTTACTACTCTGTGGCAGGTCTTGCTGCTATATTTGCAGCAGCAGTTATCCCCATAATCATAA
>PWFW01000247.1 GCA_003554225.1 Halanaerobiaceae bacterium
AAGTCTGGCTATGGCGCAGCTTGGTAGCGCGCTTGCTTCGGGAGCAAGAGGTCCCGGGTTCAAATCCCGGTAGCCAGACCATCTTATTTCTCCAGCTCTGTTTTATTGCTATCTATTTGTCGTCAGCTTTTTACTCACAAGCTGGCAGTCTCTTTTAGCCGCTAATTATTGAACTGTCAGCTAAAGCTAACTTCCAGAAACCAAAAACCTCTGCCAGATAGCAACTCTTCCGGCAGAGGTTTTTATTACTTTAATTTTCGCTTTATGTGTTTTTGTATAATTTATCCAGCCCAGAATATATCCCCTGTGCTAATCACTGCTCGTAATTAAAAAATTTTCAGGAATCTGCCTTTGATTCCAGCTGATAAATAATCAGTATATACTTTCTCTGCTGCTAATCCAGCCGTGAGGTTATCTCTCTGGCAATAACCAGGCCGGCTACCGAAGCCTGCATCAGCCCCCTGGTAATCCCAGCTCCATCACCTCCGGCAAAGAGATTTTTAACTGCTGTCTCAAGCTCAGCTGAAACTGCCAGCCGGGAGGAGTAGAATTTCACCTCGACTCCATAAAGCAGTGTGTCGCGGGAGTAGAGTCCGGGGGCGATTTTATCCAGCGCTTCAATCATTTCGATTAAACCGGTTAAATGACGGTGAGGTAGGACCAGACTGAGATCCCCGGGAGTGGCCTCCTTCAGGGTAGGCTCTACAATGCTGCGTTCAATTCTGGCCGGAGTGGAGCGCCGGCCGGAAAGCAGATCTCCCAGTCTTTGAATTAAAACACCGCCCCCCAGAAGATTAGCCAGCTTGGCAATAGCCCTGCCATAGGTGATTGGTTCTTTAAAAGGCTCGGTAAAGGTTTTGCTGACCAGCAGGGCAAAGTTGGTATTCTCTGTTTTGATATCAGCATGGCTGTGGCCATTGACAGTTATCAAACCCTGATTATTCTCACTGACAACCTCCCCGTTGGGACAGGTGCAGAAGGTCCGCACCCTATCATCAAAGGTCGGTGACTGGTAAATAAGCTTGGATTCATAAAGATTTTCTGTCAGCGGTCGAGCTATGGCGGCAGGTGTTTCAACCCTGACACCGATATCAACAGGATTCAGACTGGTTTCCAGACCCATTTCTTTAACCTGTTCCATGAGCCAGCTGGCATTCTCCCGGCCCGGTGCCACCGAAACATAATCCGCTCTCAGCTCTTCACCGGACTCCAGCCTTACCCCGGAAATTTTTCTTTTCTCCTCTGTCAGCAAAATATCTCCAACTCTAGTCTTAAACTGTATTTCAACCCCCTGATTCAAAAGGTAATCCCTCATATTTATTAAAACTTTTCTGGTGTGGCCGGTTCCGAGATGACGCAGTCGGGCCGGAATAAACTTGAGACCGGCCCTGACAGCTGTGTCGCGAAATTCTTCCATTTTTTTCTCCTCAGCACCAAAAATTCGCTCAGGAGCACCAAACTCAAGATACCAGTTATCGGCATAATCAATCAAAGCCTCCAGCTCTTCCCTGCCAATATATTCTTCCAGATTGCCGCCAATATCAGCAGATAGAGCTAATTTTCCGTCACTAAAGGCTCCTGCCCCTCCCCAGCCAGATACTATAGCACAGGAAGAGCAGGAGTAGCAGCCGCTGCCACTTCCCGGTTTCTCTTTCATAGGGCAGATTCTGTCCTCAATATTCTCACCCTTTTCCAGGATCAGGATGTCAAGCTCGGGAGAGTTCTCAATAAGCTCCAGGGCAGTAAAAATCCCGGTGGGACCTGCCCCGATAATAATTACATCATATTTTTTCTTCATTTAATCAGCCTCCCTGCTCAGCTTCAAATCGCCTGGAGCAATCATACCCCTCTTCCTGAGAGGTAAATATATCAGCATTGACAGCACCGCCGGCAGAATAAAATGCATGAAAATTACAGCAGGCAGAGCCTGTGCTCCCATAACTTCAAGGCTGGTAACCTGACCGACCAGTCCGCTGGTTCCCATTCCGGCTCCAATTCTGTTATTTTCCAGTCCGAGGATAACTGTTGCTGCCGGCCCCAGCAGAGCTGCAGTCAGAGTGGGAGGGATCCAGATCACCGGATTTTTTACGATATTACCGATCTGCAGCATTGAGGTTCCCAGCCCCTGAGCCAGCAGACCACCAAAGCCATTTTCCCGGTAGCTGATTACCGCAAAACCCACCATCTGAGAGGAACAGCCCACCGTGGCCGCTCCGGCTGCCAGACCCTCCAGGCCCAGCGAGATCGCCAGAGCAGCACTGGAGATTGGCAGTGTCAAAATCATACCCATGATGGCAGCCACCACTATTCCCATAGGGAAGGGCCTCAAGGTAGTGGCAGCATTGATGGTGGCACCCAGCCAGTAGGAAAATCTAATAATTGCCGGAGCCATGAGAATTCCGGCCGCTCCTCCAGAAATGATGGTAAAAGCTGGAACCAGGACGATATCAACCGGAGTTTTACCGCTGATCCGACGGGCAACTTCTGCCCCAATTAGAGCAGCAATCAAAGCTCCCACCGGCTCGCCGATCTGCAGCTGAGCAGCTCCGGCAGTAAATGTCACAGTTCCAGCTCCCAGAGCTCCGGTTACCAGGGAAGAGTAGAGCCCCAGCCCCTTAACTCCCAGGCTGGCCGCCACTCCTGCTCCAATTGCCGGCCCCATTAATAATTGAGCTGTATCTCCCAGTCTTATCAGAACATCCAGCCGGAGAAGCTCTCCCAGCTGGCTGATAATTACTCCAATAATTAAAGAAGCAAACAGGCCTAGAGCCATTCCATTCAGAATTTTAATTAAATACTGCCTGACACCTGACAGCAGATTTTTCATCTAATCAGCAGCCTCCTGCACCACAGCATTTCACCTTTCCCTCAATTTTCAAAATATATCCCTGAAAAAATTAAGGCCTTTGACACAAGCAATCTATCAGCATAACGAGAAGATAATCAGAGCTTATAATCCCAGACGATCAAGAATAATGTTATAGCCATCCTCGCCATATTCCAGAGCCCTTTTGACCCGGCTGATGGTAGCAGTACTGACACCGGTTTTATCAACAATCTCTTCATAGGTAACTCCCTCTCTCAGCATCCGGGCCACTTCCAGCCGCTGAGAGAGAGCCTGAATTTCACCTACAGTGGCAACATCGGTAAAAAATCTGTAGCATTCATCTCTGTTTTCAAGCTCCAAAATCGCATCAAAAAGCTGATCTGTCAGTTCATTTTCAATCTTTTTAGCCATTATTATCCTCTCCTTTTTACTCCCACTCGATGGTGGCAGGTGGTTTGGAAGTAATATCATAAACAACCCTGTTAATTTCCTTCACTCTGTTGACAATTTTGCGAGAAATCCGGTCCAGTTCTTCTCCAGGGATTTTTACCCAGTCCGCAGTCATGGCATCGCTGCTGGAAACCGCCCGGAGAATAATGGGATAACCGTAGGTTCGGGAATCTCCTTCAACCCCGACCGAACGGATATCGGGCAGCACGGCAAAGGCCTGCCAGATCTGCTGGCTGACCCGGGATTTTTCCAGCTCTTTCCGAAATATGGCATCAGCCTGTCTTAAAATTTCCAGCCTCTCAGGAGTGACCTCTCCAATAATTCTGATGGCCAGACCGGGACCGGGAAAGGGCTGACGGTAAATAATCTCAGCCGGAAGACCCAGTTCTTCACCCAGCTCCCGGACCTCGTCTTTAAAAAGATCACGCAGCGGCTCAACAATATCCAGCTCCATTTTTTCCGGGAGTCCTCCTACATTATGGTGGGATTTAATTATTTCAGCATTACTGTGTTCCCCGCTTTCAATGACATCGGAGTAAATTGTACCCTGGGCCAGATGGGTGATATCCTTCAGCTTCCCGGCTTCCTCTTCAAAAACTCTGACAAAGGTTTCTCCGATAATTTCCCTCTTAACTTCCGGGTCTCTAACTCCGGCCAGCTTTTTTAAAAATCTCTCCCTGGCATCCACAGTAATTAAGGGAAGCTTAAATTCCCGGGAAAAGGTCTCAACTACCTGCTGAACTTCCCCCATTCTCAGGAGACCGTGATCGATAAAAATGCACTGCAGCCTTTCACCCACAGCTCGATGGAGTAGAGCAGCCGTAACAGCTGAATCAACTCCGCCTGAGAGACCCAGCACAACACCTGCCCTGGAACCCAGCTTGGTTCTGATCTGATTTATTTTCTCACTGACAATTTCTTTGATATTCCAGCTGCCGGTTACGCCGCAGATCTGATGAACAAAATTACCCAAAATCTCCCTGCCATAGCAGGTATGCTCAACTTCAGGATGAAACTGCAGTCCATATAAATTTCGAGCAGAATCAGCCATAGCTGCTACCAATAATTCTTTAGTTTCCGCCAGCACTTGAAAACCCTCCGGCACCTCTTCAACGCTGTCACCATGGCTCATCCAGACCGGAAAGGACTTCTTGGCGACTTTCTTGCCAGGGCTTTTTCCCCCGCCGCTAACTGTTATTCCCTGAAAAACACCGACAGGCTCTTTGATAAGGAGATCTGCCCGACCGTACTCCGATCTGCTGCTAGCCTTTAGATGCCCCCCCGGTAAAAGTTCGGCCATAAGCTGCATACCATAGCATATTCCTAAAATAGGCTTTCCCAGGGAAAATATTCTGCTGTCTATTAAAGGAGCGCCGGCCATCTTCAGGCTGGCCGGACCCCCGGAGAGAACAATTCCGGCAACTTCCTCCTGGCTGAAATAATCCAGCCCTGCTTCAGGGGAAATAATCTCACTAAAAACACCGAGCTCTCTTATCCGGCGGGCAATCAATCTGACATACTGTCCGCCAAAATCAACCACCAAAATTTTCCTTCTTTCCATTCCCGGCTCCTTTCTCCAGTTAAATCTATCCTAGAAATTGTTTGCTCTGTCTGCTGGTCTGCCCTTTAATCAGGTTAATTATTCTGCTTTATTCCGTTAACCATAAAAATTATACCACAAATTACCCCTGCAGGCAAAAAAGGCAGCACACCCCGCGGGGTGTGCTGCCTGATTATTTCAGATATTTATTTCTGGGTAGTTGGGCTTACATCATGCCGCCCATGCCGCCCATTCCACCCATGCCGCCCATGCCGCCGGGCATTCCGCCGCCAGGGCCGCCGTTATCATCGTCATCGTCATCTTCTTTGTCCGCTACCAGACATTCAGTGGTCAGCAGCATGGCTGCAGCGCTGGCTGCGTTCTGCAGGGCAGAGCGAGTCACCTTGGTTGGGTCGATAATTCCAGCTTCAATCATATCAACATATTCGCCCTTCATAACATCGAATCCTTTGCCCTTATGCTCGGTCTTCAACTTTTCGCAGACAACCGAGCCCTCAAAGCCGGCATTGTCAGCAATTAACCTTACCGGTGCTTCTAAAGCTCTTTTCACCAGCTGAACTCCGGTAGCTTCGTCGCCTGTTAGACTGAGATTATCAAGGGCTGAAAGCGCCTGGAGATAAGTTACTCCACCACCGGGAACCAGTCCCTCTTCAACTGCTGCCCTGGTTGCGGAGAGAGCATCTTCCATGCGGTGCTTTTTCTCCTTGAGCTCGGTCTCGGTGGCAGCACCGACCTTGATAACTGCAACTCCACCGGCCAGCTTGGCCAGTCTTTCTTCCAGCTTCTCTCTATCAAAATCAGAATCGGTATTGTCAATCTGCTTTCTGATCTGGCTGATTCTGGCCTTGATATCGTCAGCATTGCCTTCTCCTTCAACGATAGTGGTATCGTCCTTGGTAATGGTTATCTTGCTGGCCTGCCCCAGCATGCTGATATCGGCATTTTCCAGCTTAAGGCCGAGATCTTCGGTAATCAGCTGACCACCTGTCAGAATAGCGATATCTTCCAGCATGGCCTTTCTTCGGTCACCAAATCCAGGGGCTTTAACTGCTACAGCATCAAAGGTGCCTCTGATTTTATTAACTACCAGAGTGGCCAGAGCTTCGCCTTCTACATCTTCAGCAATGATCAGAAGTGATTTGCCGGACTGTGCAACTTTCTCCAGCAGCGGCAGAACATCCTGAATGCTGGAAATCTTCTCATCGGTTATCAGGATATAGGGATCTTCCATAGCAGCTTCCATGGTATCGGTATCGGTTACCATGTAGGGAGAGAGATAACCGCGGTCAAACTGCATGCCTTCAACTACATCCAGGGAGGTGCCCATGCTCTTCGATTCTTCTACGGAGATGACTCCGTCCTGACCAACTTTTTCCATAGCCTCAGCAATTAGGTCACCAATCTCCTGATCATCAGCAGAGATAGCGGCAATCTGAGAAACTGCTTCCTTACCCTCAACCGGCTGGCTGATCTTGGCTATTTCATCGGTCAGCTCAGCAACGGCCTTTTCAATACCTCTTTTCATCAGCATGGGATTGGCTCCGGCTGCCACATTCTTTATTCCTTCTTTAAAAATTGCCTCAGCCAGAACGGTAGCGGTGGTTGTTCCATCCCCTGCTACATCATTGGTCTTGGTGGCAACCTCTTTGACTGCCTGTACCCCCATGTTTTTGAAGTGATTTTTTACCTCGATTTCCCGGGCTATGCTAACTCCATCATTGGTTACTGTGGGAGAACCAAAGCTTTTTTCCAGCACAACATTTCTACCTTTAGGTCCTAAAGTTACTTTAACCGAACGAGCTAAGAGATCCACACCATCTTCTAAAGCCCGCCGGGCATCTTCGCCAAACTTTAAAGCTTTTGCCATTATGTTTCCCTCCTTATTTTATGTTATTCAATTACTGCCAGAACATCTTCCAGGCTTAAAACTATAATCTCTTCGTCATCAATCTTAACATTGGTGCCGGCAAACTTATCAAAGACCACGATATCTCCAACTTCAACTGTCTCCAGTTCAGAGTCAGCGCAGCCTTTACCCACTGCGATAACTTCGCCCTGCTGGGGCTTCTCTTTCTTGGCGGTATCCGGCAGGACAATACCGCTGTCGGTTTTCTTTTCTTCCGGTTCAATCTGCTTGATAGCAATTCTTTCATTTAAAGGTCTCAGATTCATTTACATTAACCTCCTTCTTTTTTAACTGGAATTTATTTTTTGTTAGCACTCACTAATGTCGAGTGCTAATATTCACAGTTTATATAATAATAAAGGGATTAGAAGAAATCAAGCATGATACTAAACATTGTAAGCTCTTTATATTCGATTAACAGTTATATGCTTCTTTATAATGAATCATTCTCTGATATAATAATATATCCATAAATATTAAATTTAATTGGCTTTCTGGTTATTATATCTGCCCGGCAAATATTATCCACTATCCGATAATATATTATTGCAACCAGTTATGTTTTGGTACAAAAAAGCTTAAAAGTGCAGCTAAATCCTGTTGCGACCTTAACCACAGACACTACCATAATAAATATATGCTAGATGCTGAGAACCAGCAATAAATATAAGACTGCCTAAAAAAATACTCCAGGCAGCCTTAATAATTCTATTCAATATTTATTTTTAGAAGTTAAATCGTCATTATCGGCAGACTTAGCTCCTCTTCAATCTCGGTGACTCTCTCTCCTAAAAGATCCAGCCCCCGTTTATCAAAGGGAAGTTCCGGCAGGATTACCAGTCCCGGCTCAAACTCCTGCCGGGCTTTCTTAACCTCCCCTATTATATCCCGGACCACCAGCAGGCCGGCACAGTCTATGCTGCCGCCAAAATAATCCGGCCTGACAGCCGCAAGCATGAGTTCAGATTGAGTTGACACCCTCAATCTTTCAAGCACCGGCCCAAATCTCCCTGCGGCTCCTCTGGCAGTAACCAGCAGAATCCTCTCTGCCTCCGCTCCTGCTATCCTCGACTTTAAAGCTTGAAAATGTCCGGGAGAAAAATCATAAGACATAACCAGGCCGCAGTAGTCAGAGCCCGATCCAGTTAAACAATCATCTTCAGTTTGAGCTGCTGTCACTTCTATTTCAATCTCCCTTTTCTCCCGCTTCAGACTGACTGCAAAGGGGCTTTTCTGCTGCAGAAGATCCTGAAATCTCTGAAAGGCATCAACCCGGGAAAAGGGCTCATCTCCGTCAATTTTCTGCAGAACATCACCTGCTCTGATTCCAGCTGCTTCGGCCGGAGAATCTTTGATAACTCCGGTTACTTCCGGTATTAAATCTGTAATATCGACAGATTCATATATCAAAGGAATATCAAGCCGGGAATTGAGTTCAGCAATAAAACTCTCCAGAGAGCTGGAATCAGCCTTAAGCATCTCCTGCAATTTTTTGGGAGCATAATCTGTATAACCGGGTTTAAATAAACGAACCAGTTTAAAGTTATCCAGTTCATCTAGAAAATCCAGGGTTCTGGCTATCTCCTGAAATCCGGTAATCCCGGGCAGCATAACCAGACTGCCTTCCAGTTCCAGCCCGGATTCTGCCAGTTCTTCCAGTATTCCCGGAAATTTCTCCGGCTCACTGTCTCCCAGATATCTTCTCCTCAATTCCGGTTCAAGCAGATTTACAGAGATACAGAGCCTTAAAGGTTTCAGCTTTTCCAGCCAGGAAATTTTCTCTTGATTCAGTAATACACCTGAGGTGGTAATTTTTATTAAAGTCTCGGGATATCTCTGCCTTACTTCTGATAAAATTTCCCGCCAGCGGGGATGCAGCAAAGGCTCTCCCTCTTCGATCCGGGTGCTGGATTCACCTATCACCACCGGTCGCTCAGAATCAAGATAATCCAGCAGATCATTTGCCATATCTTCCGGCAGATGCCCGGGCTTAAAAGACTCAACCTCTGGAGGGTTAAAGTAGTGGCTGCAGAAAATACAGGCCTGAGAGCAGACCGAGGTCAGAGGAAGAATATTATACCGCTGTACACTCTGATATAAAAGACTTTGAAGATACCCCGAAATCATTCTTTCACCCACTTTTTATTTGTTTTTATAATACTCTTTAGAGACAGAGGGTGGGTTCAACCTCCAGATCCAGGGGATCACTCTCTCCTCTGATCCTGCGGTAATAGGCTGCAGCAGCTATCATGGCAGCATTATCGGTGCAAAATTCCAGTGGAGGCAAAAGCAGGGGAATATTATGACCAGCAGCCAGTTCGGCAAATTCAGCTCTCAGCACACTGTTAGCCGCCACTCCTCCGGCCAGCAGCAGAGCCTTAGGCTGATAAACCTCCACTGCCCTCTCCACTTTCAGTTTCAGGCTGTCAATAACTGCCTGCTGAAAAGAAGCTGCCAGATCCGGCAAATTGACTGCCTCACCCCGCTGTTTTAGATTGTGAACATAATTTATAACAGCAGTCTTCAAACCGCTGAAACTAAAATCATAGTCCTGAGAATCCTTGAGAGCCCGGGGAAAATCAATGCTGACAGCCGAGCCCGACTCAGCCAGCTTCTCCACCGCAGGCCCACCCGGATACCCCAGCTCCAAAAACCTGGCAACCTTGTCAAAGGCCTCGCCGGCAGCATCATCCCGGGTTCTCCCCAGAATCTCATACTCAACCCGATTGGAAAAATAGATCAAATCAGTATGTCCTCCCGAAACAGTCAGACAGATAAAGGGAGTTGGGACTTCATCCTGAACCAGAAAATTGGCATAGATATGTCCGGCCACATGGTTTATACCCAGAAAGGGGATATTAAGAGCAAAGGCCAGAGCTTTAGCAGCAGCAAAACCCACCAGCAGAGCTCCCACCAGGCCAGGCCCTCGGGTGGCTGCCACCGAATCAAGCTCCGAAAACTCAATCCCCGCCTCCCTGACAGCTGCAGAAATAATTTTATCTATCACTTTAAGATGCTGCCGGGAAGCAATTTCGGGCACAACCCCGCCAAAATCTTTATGCCGGTCAATCTGAGAAGCCACAATGTTGGAGAGCAGAACAGGCCCCGTTGAAGTTCCCTGAACAACTGCAGCGGAAGTTTCATCACAGGAAGTCTCCACGGCCAAAACAAAGAAGCTGTCATTATTCTTTATATTGCTCCTGTTTTTTTCTTTATCTATCGGCATAATAACTCTCCTCAAATTATTCTGCTGCAGCCTTTTTATTCCTCAGCAGCATCATTACTTTAATCCTTATTGTTATTTCTCTCCCTGTTGATTACAGCCTGAGGTTTTTTTAGGTATTTTGGTTTGAGCTCACCTGGTGAAATTACATGATCCTGCTGATAGTATTTATCACCCAGTTCGGCCAGCCTGCCCCCCCGACCCTGGGTCTGGTAATCAGCCAGCAAATCTACCCGGTAACCTTTATCAACATTCTCCAGCTCCCCTTTAATTTCTTCCTTAAATTCCTGATAATAGCTGACAACAGCCGGGCCCACAACCAGCAGCCGGGAGGAACTGGACGAATCAATCTCTGGTCCTGCCAGCATTGCTGGTAGATCCTCCAGGGGCAGAGCCTGATCCTCTGTCACTCGAACATCCAGCGGCAGTGAGCTGCAGCCTCCCTGAAAAAGAGCGGTATATACCCTGCCCTGTCCGGCATCCAGGACAGGAAGCAGATAGCTGTCAATTGCCAGATAGGGGGCAGCAGCCAGCTCCAGGCTGGAAAGAGCTGTTATTTTAAAATCGTTAACCAGGGCAAAACTTTTAACCGTGGACAGAGAAATCCGCAGTCCGGTGAAGGAGCCGGGGCCGATATCAACCGCTATGACCTCAATATCTCCCAGTTTCAGCCCGCTCTCATCCAGCATCCTCTTCAGCTCGGGAATCAAACGCTCATTATGGCGGTGGCCCAGGTGAAGATTGTAATCAACCAGCACTCTCTTCCCCGACCAGATTCCCAGAGAAAGATGTCTGGTTGCAGTACTAATGCCCAGTGTCTTCATAACCTATCAACCCCCTCAACAGCAGACCAGACCTCTCTCCGGCTGCCCTGATTGTTAACCTTCGGGAGAGCTCACCACTTCTCTCAAATTTAATATTCAGATAATCAGCAGAGCTCCCACGAAAAAGCTTCGGCCATTCCACCATAAGCAGACAGCTCTCTTCCAGCAGATCATATAAACCCAGGTAATCCAGCTCTTCAGCTGAGTTCAGCCGGTAAAGGTCAGCATGATAAATGGTAAATCCAGCCGCCTGATAATCATTGAGAAAGGTGTAGGTCGGGCTGGTAACCCGGCTGCCGGGGATCAGCTGGTTGATTGCTCCGCGGACCAGGCAGGTTTTCCCGGAGCCCAGCTCTCCCTCCAGCAGCAGAATAAGCGCTCCAGCTTCTCCTCCAGCACTGCTTCTGCCACTCTGCTCCCCCTTTAAAATGGAGGCAGCCCGCAGGCCCAGCTGGCTGCCTATCTCCTCTGTTTCTTCAGGAGATTTACTCTTTAATACTAGCTGATTTTTAGCCGGATCTCTGCTATCTTCCCAGCTCATTAATCTTCCAGCTTCTCTCCGGAAATAAAGACCGCCTCTACCTCGGCTGTGACCTGAAAGGGATCATCAGAAAAAACAACCAGATCGGCATCTTTGCCCTCCTCCAGGCTGCCAACCCGGTCAGCAATCCCGAGAATCCGGGCAGGATTGATTGTTATCGCTTTGAAAGCCTCGTCCCGGGGCAGCCCCGCTTTGGCCGCCAGAGCGGCATAGAGGGTTAGATTATGCACCGGAACCACGGGATGATCACTCATGATTGCCACCGTCACCCCGGCTTCGGCCAGCACGGCAGCAGTTTTAAAATCTCTCTCCCTCACCTCAACCTTGGAGCGGGTCGTCATGCTGGGACCGACGATTGCCGGAACTCTGGCTTCAGCCAGCTCTTCGGCAATTTTATGCCCCTCGGTACAGTGCTCAACCGTAAGTTTAAGAGAAAATTCCCGGGCTATTCTCAGAGCAGTCATAATATCATCAGCTCTATGGGCATGAGTCTTTAAAGGGAGCTCACCCTGCAGCACTGGAATCAGGGCTTCATATTTCAAATCTCTTTCAAAGGGTTCATCATCCTTCTTGCTTTTCTTTTTGTTCAGATAATTTTCCGTCTCGACAAAGGTCTTTCTAAGCAGAGCAGCTACTGCCATTCTGGTGCTGGGAGATTGATTCTTCTCCTTATATACTCGCTTGGGATTTTCTCCAAAGGCAGCCTTGATTCCCACCGGATTCTTAACAATCATCTCATCAACCAGCCTGCCGCCGGTCTTGAGTGCCAGGCATTCACCGCCGATCACATTGGCGCTGCCCGGACCGGCCATAACAGTGGTTATGCCGTGCTCCCGGGCATCCTTTATACCCTGATCCTCAGGATTAATGGCATCAACTGCCCTCAGCTCGGGAGTTATCGGAGAGGTCATCTCATTATAATCGGCACCTTCCCAGCCCAGACCCTCCTCTCCAATTCCTAAATGGGTATGGGCATCTATCAATCCGGGAGTAATAATCCTGTCCGAATAGTCATAAACCTCTGCCCGGTCAGGTATTTCAAGATCCCTTCCTATTCCAGTGATCCTGTCCTGCTCAATCAGCAGCACTGCATCCTCAATGGTGCCCTCCACTCCCATTGTTCTAAGCTCCCCAGCTTTGATGGCAATCATGTTATCTCCTCCTAAAGTAAGATTATGTAAGTTACCTGATAAATCTGAAAAACCAAAAAATAAACCCGAAGTATAAAGGAGCCACTCAATCCCTCTAAAGAGCAATAACTTTAACTTAAGCTCAAACCTGCTCTGCCCCTGAGTCGGCAGCCCAAATGCTCCAGAGGACAGCGCAACTCTAGCTGAAATTAAAACTCGGCCTGAGAAAACCCACTCTGTTCCCCCTGTGGTTCTTGACTGCTGGTTCTCGATAGCTATCCAGCTTTTTCCTGGAACTGCTGCTCAATACCTCATAATGCTCCAGAATCTTCATAACAACCGGAGGAATAGCCCGGCTTCGCCCATCCAGGATTTTAACTGCCAGACCCTTATCAGCAAATCCCAGACAGAAGACTCCCTCTGCTCCCGATTTAGCTACTACCTTTTCTTCAGCTCCGTCAATCAGCCTGGAATTAAAACGCCCCCTGCCCCCAACTGCCAGAGGATGGGCCAGCATGGCTTCTCTGATTACCTCTGCTGGTTCTCTCAGTTCCCCGGGCATTTCCCCCGGATCACTTAAGCGGGCAAAGGCCAGTGCCATATTTTTAAGAGGCAGACCATAAACCACAACACCACAACCATCTTCTCCGGTAACTATCTTTCTTTGGGGATAGCCGCTGACTTTGCTGATGCAGGATAAGAGCCTCTGCTGCAGGGGATGAGAAAGCTGAAAGTAATCTTCTAATCCCCAGCCCTGCTGCCGGCAGAGAGCCAGCATACCGGCATGTTTGCCGGAGCAGTTATTATAGATCGGTCTGGCCCCCTTACCTGAAGCCAGCAGTTTCTTGCGAGCTTCTCTGCTATAGGGTAGATGGGTGCCGCACTTAAGATAATCTTGACTTAAGCCAATCTTCTCCAGTATCGACCTGACCAGTCTAATATGTAAGTCCTCTCCGCTGTGAGAGGCGGTCATGACAGCCAGTTCTTCCTGATCGAAATCAAACTCAGCCGCAGCACCCGATTCCACCAGAGGCAGGGCCTGAATTGGCTTGGCCGCTGACCTCCAGTAGGTTATTAACTCCTCCTGGCCCAGAGATTGAACTGTTTCACCTTTGCTGTTAACAATTACCGCTGAACCGAAATGCTGACTTTCAACCAGCTCTCCCCTGATTACCTCTACCAGCCTGGCCTGCTGCAAATTAATTACCTCCCGGATAATTTTCTTTCCCTCACTGCAGTTCTTAACCACATAAAATATTCCTCACTCCTGCCGGAAGTTCTTCCGGATGCCATCTCCATCCTCATTGTCTCTAAACAGACAAAAGTTAAAGCCCCCGCAAGGGGGCCTGCTATGTACTCATTGCCTCATGTGTCCTGGATTAAAAATCTATCAAACCCAGGCTGATTTCAATTGCCCGATTGACCTCTTTTATTATTTCGGGATCCAGTCTGGTTATATGCCGCTCCAGCCTCTGCTTATCAAGAGTTCTAATCTGTTCCAGCAAAATAACCGAATCTTTATCAAGTTCACTATCACCGGCCTCTATCTCAACATGGGTCGGCAGTTTGGCCTTTCTAATTCTCGAAGTAATGGCAGCCACTATTACCGTCGGACTGTACCGGTTACCAATATCATTCTGGATAATAACAACCGGACGGGTGCCCCCCTGCTCCGAACCGACCACAGGATTGAGATCGGCATAAAAAACATCGCCTCGCAAAATCTCCACTGTATTCACACTCCACTAACACTAATACCTTTTTTTTATTCAATCACACCCTGCCAGATTATCTTCATAAAATGTAATTGCATGCTGATTGGATAAAAGCCCCTCATCGGCCAGATCTCTATTTATATCGCTCATCTCCAGATAACCATTTTTCAGCTGCCTTTTCATCTGATCCCTTTTTAAGTGAGCCAGGTAAACTCGAACTGCTTCCTGAAAAAATTCGCTGTTGCTGGTTGTCTCCCCGGTAGCAAGGTAGCCTTCCACTTCCCTTATTAAATTATCGGGAAGGCTGATCTGCAATCTTTTTCTGTCCCCCACTTAATACACCCCCGCTATTTTTTTTCTGGAATGCCGCCTGAGTTAGAGTCCTCCACCTCTGATTCCTTTTTAATAAACTTCTTATAGCCCTCAATCATTTCTCGAGCAATTCTTTTACGTTCTTCTTCACTCAAATTCCTCGACCTCTTAAAAAAATCTCTCATTGTATCTTCTCCTTCTTAATTCTGAATAAGATATGGTAATGATTAAGGAAAAGAAATCATCTTTTGTTTTAGTATATCTTAAGAAAACCTGCCTGTCAACCTCAAATCCCTATTATTTCGGGAATCCTGTCAAATATTTGCAGAGATTTAACTGTTTTTTATAATCTCCAGAGGTTCTCAGAAGAATCTCAGTCAAATTTGGAATTAGATAACCAGGTATTGACCTCTATCCCTGGTATATTGAATCAAGCTGGAATATAGCTTTTCAGTCTCCAGGGTTTTGCCATCTCCGATCAGAATAAGCTTCTTTTTCGCCCTGGACAGGGCTGTCAGCAGCAGATCAGCTTTCCTGAGATTACCAAGATAATTCCTGGGATTGCTTCTCACCAGACTTACAATTATAAGATCTCTTTCCAGCCCCTGATATCCTTTGACGGTATCAACTAAAACATCTTCAGCAAATCCCATCTCTTTCAAGCAGCGATACTGATCACGACAGAAGGTCATCATCCCAATCTGTCCGGGCCTTAAGCCGGCTCGTTGTCCACTAAAAACCAGATCAAAGGCCAGATCTGCCTCCACAGGATTATAGAAGGAATCCGATTCTGGATGCTGCTTCTCTCCTGCCAGCAAATTTCTGGTATCTAGAAAGACCAGCGAATCTTCTCCCAGAATGGCTTTCTCTTCAGGTGTAGAACCCTTTTCAGCTTTCTCCCCCGAAAATAATCTTTCATTTTTCTTATGGTTGGCCAGCATTGAGCCACAGCAGTTATTCTCAAAAAAAAGGTGGTTGTTAAGAAGCTCCATGAGATCTCCTGGCAGCCGGTGCTGAATTCTTAAGGGTTGACAGAAATCCTGACTCTGCTGCTGGATTAGCCGGGTAAAGAGAGTGTTCTCTGATGATTTCCTGCCGGAATCAAAAGCCAGAACCGCCCTTTTAGCTCTCAGCAGAGCCGGTAGAATTGCTGTTTCTTTAATCCTGTCGGTATCATCAACGATCAGCAGATCAAAGGTTCTGCTCTGCAAAATCTCAGCAGCAATTTCCCGGGGGGTGGTCAGCACCACCTGAGCTTTATCCAGCAGATCATCTACTGCAGCAGCTTTTTTCTCAGCGATTCTCTCCTGAAGAACCTCAAGCCTCTCCTGAAAACGAAGCTGAACTTCCCTGCTGTTAAGATTATTTCCAGCAGCTCCACTGCCAGTAGCCAGGCTATCCTTCTCGGCTGCTAGATCCAGAGCCTGAATTTCCAGGCGGCGGGCTTCCTGAAAATCCTTTTCCTCCAGTACCTGATTGGCCAGTTTAGTATTCCGGTGAAATTCTGAATCCTCCACCGGATATCCGATCCGGGTTGCCTTAATCCTCGACTCTGACAGTTTTTCAGCTATCAGATCCAGCGCCCTGGAAGATCTGGCTACTGTTAGTACCTGCTGTTTTTTTCTGACAGATTGTTTAATTATTTCAATAAGTGTTTCTGTCCGGCCGGTGCCCGGCCCTCCATCCAGCAGAAAATAATCCCGGCAGTTGAGAGCCTTCTGGGCTGCTGATTTCTGCTCCGGGACCAGATCGCTGTTATACCAGTCCTTTATTCGAATCTCCTCTTTGAGCCAGCCTGTCTGGGCCCGACCCAGCAGCATAACATCTCTCAATCTCCGGGCAGAACCTCTAATTTCCTGACAGTTTTCGACAGCCTGCTCTCTTATCTGATAGATCTCTTCACTGTAATAGCGGTCAAGGGTAAAACGGCTATCCGTTGAAAAATCAGGGAGCCTGGAATTAAGAGCTGTTAAGAGATAATAGGGGGTCATTTCAATAACCTCAGCTTTTACTCTCATCTCGCTCCGGCCTTCCAGATTTATCAGAACCGTATCACCTTCAACAATAAGGCTTTCAGCCAGTTCTCTGCCGGGTTTGGAAGAATAGAGCATCAGCATCTCTCGATTATCATAATAACTGCCATTCTTCCTGCCTTTGAGACCGGTTAGAGCCTGTCCCCGCTTTTTCCTGGTATGGCTGTCAAAATGTTCAAGCAGAAGTCGGTGATTTTCTTTAAGCTTCTCCTGCTCTTCAGAGATTTCCTGCTTCATTTTTTTGAGATACTCTACCAGATCGGGAGCCATAACCCTCCCGGGATTGGCGGGGGGGACGCTGACATTTACTCCCCCGATCTGATTATCGTCCATCTTTTCAATAACTCTGGCAGCTACCCTCTCAGCCAGCTCCACCTCGGCTTTATTATTGGTAATATCAATTTTTCCAATATCATCACTGGCTACACCGCATTCATTGATAAAGGCTCCTACAATATCTCCCGGACCTATCTTTTTCTCAAAACCTGAGATAATTATTTTAATCATTTGCTGCACCTCCTGCTACAAACTTCATCTATCTGCTTTCTGCTGGTTGATTTTCTTCATCCAGATATACCCTGCTGCCCACTGCCCGCCGCTGTTTTTGGTATTTGCCGCTGTAGGGGCTGGCTGCCGGGCTGTCCATCCGGGCAAAAACAAGCTGACAGATTCTCCGACCGGCAAAGAGTTTTATTGGCAGCCTGTTGGCATTATAAAGTTCCAGGGTAATCTGCCCTTCAAAGCCGGGATCTACCCAGCCGGCGTTCTGAATAAAAAGTCCCATTCTCCCGATTGAACTCCGCCCCTCGACAAAGGCAGTTAAATCGTCCGGCAGGGCGATATACTCCTCTGTGGCAGCCAGCAGAAAGGAATGAGGAGGAATAACAATTTCATCCTGCTCCAGTCGCTCATATTCCGGTTTATCCCTCAGTGTCATGTACTCCATTACATTCTCATTAACCTTTAAAAAACTGCTGTCCAGTCTGAGATCAACGGAAGCCGGCTGGATTTGCCCCGGCTCCAGGGGTTTTATCTGTAATCTGCCTGAATTAACCATTTCCTGCAGTGCTCTATCAGATAAAATCATTTCTTCTCTCCTTTATATCCCGATGTATCCCTACCCGACCATCTGCTAGTCAGCCATATCCCGAACCAGATCTGCTCTGGTGACTATACCTATCAACTTGCCATCCTCCAGCACCGGCAGGCGGTTAACCTCTTCCCTGCTCATCAGAGTGGCAATCTCATTAAGCGGAGTATCGGGTTCAATAGTCTCCACTTCGGTGGTCATCAGCTCTTCGACCCTGATGGCAATATACTTTTTAAACTCCTCGCGAAACTTGCGGTAGCTTTCGACATAAATTATTCCACCGATCAAATTTATATACTCGGGAAAATGAAGCTTTTTATCCTTAACAATCAAATCCTTCTCACTGACAATACCCAGCAGTTTGCCGTCTTTAACTACCGGCAGACCACTGACTCGATGCTTGCTCATTAGTTTTGCTGCATCCTCCACGCTGGTTTCGGGGTCAACTGTAATAACCTCTCGGGTCATAATATCCCGGGCTGTTTTCATCCTCTTTAACCTCCTGCTCTTGCTTGTATTATTTTTTTCTATAGCTCTTCCAGAGAAATAAAGGCCTCCGGCAGATATTCCAGAATATCCCCGGCAATTACAGAATAACTGCTTAAATCATCTCCTGCCAGTTCGCCGGCCCTGCCATGGAGATAGGTTCCCAGACAGGCTGCTCTCTCAGACGGCAGCCCCTGGGCTATCAAGGCGGCTATTACTCCGGCCAGCACATCTCCGCTGCCGGCAGTTGCCATAGCTTCACAACCGGTGGGATTTATAAAGAGCTCACCCTCCGGTAGAGCTATCAGAGAATCAGCCCCCTTTAGCACCAGAGAAAGATTATTTTCACTGGCAAAATCAGGAGCAAGCGTAAGCCGCCTGGCCAGCACCTCCTCGATAGTAAGATCGGTCAGTCTGGCCATCTCTCCAGGATGAGGTGTAACCACCAGCTCCCCGGGAAAATCCTTTAGCATATCAGGACTATTAATATTGTTTAGTCCATCAGCATCTAAAACCACAGGAATTTCCAGGGAAGAGAGCAGCCGGGAAATCAGTTTCTCCAGCTCACCGCTCCGTCCCATTCCCGGACCTAAAATCAGAACATCAGCCTCAGCAGCAGCCTTGAGAATTTCCTTTAAGCTCTCGGTTGTCAGCCTGCCCTCTTCCCCGGGCAGCTCCCGGGTTATCAGCTCAGGAGCCCAGAGGGCTGCTGCATCTACAACCATCCGGGGAGCAGCCAGCTCCACCAGACCTGCTCCGCTTCTCAAGGCCGAAAGCCCTGAGAGCAGGGCTGCTCCTGTCATTCCCCGGGAACCGGCAACTACCAGGGTTCGGCCAAAACTCCCTTTATGACCGGTTTCAGGCCGCTGGGGCAGCAGCCTTAAGGCTTCTTCCTCTGACAGCATATAATTTTCAACCTCAAGCTCCCGATAGACCTCAGCGGGAAAATCCAGGTCAACTAGTTTAATCTTACCGCAGTAGGAGCGCCCCGGATAGAGAATCTGGCCCAGTTTCAGGCTGGCCATGGTAACTGTCCAGTCGGCTTTTATCACCGGTCCCTCGGCCTCCCCGCTGTTAACATTTAAACCTGAAGGAACATCAACCGCCAGAACCGGACTGCTCTGTCTGTTGACCAGTTCAATCACCTCGGCTGCCAGCCCCCGGGCTGCTCCGGTGATGCCGGTCCCCAGCAGGGCATCTATCAGGTAAGCTGCCCGGTTAACTTCATCCCGCAGTTCTTCCTGCTCCAGCTCAAATAGCTCTTCCATAGTTATCCCGGCCAGCTGGCAGAAACGGTAATTTTGGGCCGTTATTCCCGTAAATTCTTCTGGAGATTTAAGAAGAAGCACTCTCACCCGATATCCCCGGCGGTTAAGATAACGGGCCGCTACCAGACCATCTCCCCCGTTATTGCCGCTTCCGGTGAGAATAACAATCTCTTCAGAGGTATCTGGCTGAGCCAGTTTCTCAAGCCAGCTGGCCACTGCCCTGCCGGCTGTCTCCATCAGAAGAATTTCCGGTATCCCCAGATCAACAGCTTTTTCATCGGCCTGTTGCATCTGTTCCGCAGTTAGTAACAGCACAATTATCTTCTCCTTCCTTCAGCGATGATTGATGCCAGGGCAAATTTTCTTTCATGGCTTAAGCTGACATGCCAGCGGGTTATTCTAAGTCTGCCAGCAGCCTGGCGGGCTCCGCCCTCTAATCTCAAGCCCGGGGCTCCGACTCTGTCTATTACAATCTCTATCTCCCGCCAGCAGAGAAATTCAAGCTCCCGATGAAGAATTTTATAAACTGCTTCCTTGGCAGCATAACGGCCGGCCAGCGATTCAGCCTGGCCGGGCTGCTTGAGGCAGTAGTTAATTTCCTCTTCGGTATATACTCTCTCCAAAAATCTGCTGCCAAATCTCCGCTGGAGTCTGGCAATCCTTGCAACCTGAACCAGATCCACCCCGTGACCGATTATCATGACTACTCCACCGTCACACTTTTAGCCAGATTACGGGGCTTATCGATAGAACAACCCAGCCTGTGGGCCGTATGATAGGCCAGCAGCTGCAGCGGTAAAACCGTTAACACCCCGGCCCAGAGCTCATTACAGGCCGGCAGCTCAATAAATTTATCAAACTCCGCTTTATCTTCAACCGTTCCGGCGGTAGCAATGGCAATAACTTTGCCCCCCCGGGCCTTTACTTCCTTAACATTGCTGAGGGTTTTGCTGACCAGCCCCCTGCGGGTAAAAATTGCCATGACCGGGACACCCTCCTCCACCAGAGCCAGGGTGCCATGCTTTAGCTCTCCAGCGGGGTAGGCTTCGGCATGGAGAAAGGATATCTCCTTTAATTTTAAAGCTCCTTCCAGAGCCAGGCTGTAATCCAGGTTGCGGCCTATATAAAACATGCTGTTGTAATCTTTAAGATAATCAGCAGCCTTCCGGGAGCTCTCCTCGACCCTGTCCAGAGCTGCAGTAATTTTTTCCGGCAGCTTTAAAAGCTCCTGCCGATAGCTGTGCAGTTCTCTCTCGGGCAAGGTCGCCCGCAGCCCTGCCAGCTTAATGCCGGTGAGATAAAAGGCTGTCAGCATGGCGAGATAGGCTTTGGTGGAAGCCACCGCTATTTCCGGCCCGGCTTTAAGATCAATCACAGCATCAGCCTCCCGGGCTATGCTGCTGCCGATAGTATTGGTTAGAGCTAATACCCGGCTGCCGCTGTTTTTACCAAGCTTCAGGGCTGCCAGGGTATCGGCTGTCTCTCCTGACTGGCTCACCACCAGCAGCAGAGATTTATCATCAAGAAAGTTCTTTTTGTAACGCAGCTCAGAGGCAATCTCAACCTCTACCGGCAAATTGGCCAGCTCCTCGAGTATATGTCTACCTGCAAGACCGGAATAATAGGCTGTTCCACAGGCGGTAATCAGCACCCGGTCAATTTCATCATCCCAGATTTCAGTCAGCTCAGGCAGATTAACCCGGTCCGGCTCCAGGTAGGCAGAGAGCAGTCGACGGGCCACCGTGGGCTGCTCGTAAATTTCCTTTAACATGAAATGATCATAACCCTGTTTCTGGACCATTTCATCATCCCAGTCTGCCTGGAAAATATCAGCCTTTACCTCTTTACCCTCGGATGAAAAGATGCTGATATCATTCTCGCTCAAAACTGCCAGATCCCCGTCCTCCAGAATATGAAATTTACTGGTAGCATTTAACAGAGCCGGCATATCCGAAGCCAGATAGTTCTCCTCCTCTCCCAGGCCGATTACCAGAGGGCTCTCCTGGCGCAGGGCATAAATCTTATCCGGCTCTCTGTTATCAACCACTGCCAGAGCATAGGAGCCTACCAGCCTGTTCTGCAGCTCTCTGAGAGCCGTTACCATCTCACCCTGATGAATCTCCTCCAGCAGATGAACCAGCACCTCAGTATCGGTCTCGGAGCAGAAGCTGTGGCCGGCGGACTTAAGATCAGCCTTGAGGGTTTGATAATTTTCAATTATACCATTATGGACCAGAGCGAAGCGCTCCTGACAATCCTGATGAGGATGAGAATTGGTATCAGAGGGAACCCCATGAGTGGCCCAGCGGGTATGGCCTATCCCCAGATAACCGCGGGCCCTTTCCTGACGGAGCCTCTTTTCCAGCTTTTCCAGTGTCCCCTGACATTTGACTACCTGTATCTCATTTTCATCCAGTACTGCTATACCAGCTGAGTCATAACCTCTGTATTCCAGTCTTTTTAAACCCTGGAGCAAAAATTCCTCTGCTCCTGCCTTACCGGCATAACCAATTATTCCACACATATGCAGTCCTCCAGTTTATATAAAAAACTTTTAATATGCTTATTAAAAACTTCCAGGAAACCTCCCGGCCGCTCTGTCCCTGCAGTTGCCTCCAGGTTTTAACAGCCGGTTTCAGGGCCGGTTCTCTAGCCCGGGAGCATCCGCCGAATTATTCGATTAACTCCCTTCCTCGTCATCCTGCCTCGCAGCTACCGGACAGGATCAGGCGCTGTCAAACCTTAAATAAATCTCAGCAAATTATCATTCTACTGAATCTCCTTACCAAAACTCTCCTATCTTTGCTTTTAATCCAGAGATAAACTGAAAATTTCAGGATTCCATCAGTCTTTTCCTACAGCTGCCGAAACATCAGTAAAATTAACAGCAATCATCTTCCATCTTATACCAGCAAAATATAAGAACAATCACCTCCATCCATATACTGCAACCATTATTTCTGTCAGCCAGCCAATCAGAAATACAAAAGCCAGGTATATCAATTAAGTTCCTCACCGATCCCCCCGGCAATTTGCTCTCCCCATTTTTCCAGCAGAGGCCGATCGCGGCCTTCCAGCATTAACCTGATAACAGGCTCGGTGCCTGAGGCTCTGACAAAAATTCTGCCGTCCTGGATATCTCTTTCTCCCGCAGCCACCACTTCAGAAATTCTGGAATTTTCCTCCAGCAGCTCTTTGTTTTTTACCCTGATATTTTTCAGCAGCTGCGGCCATTCCTTGAGTCCCTCAGCCAGCTGGCTCAAGGATTTCCCGGTCTCTATCATCACTTCCATAACCTTTAGGGCTGTCAGCATACCATCACCGGAAACATTATGTTCTTTGAAGATTATATGTCCTGATTTTTCACCTCCCAGACTTAAATTCAGCTCCTGAATCTTTTCCAGCACATACTTATCACCATTGGCAGCATAAATAACCTCCACTCCTGATTTTTTCAGGGCTTCAGCCAGGCCGAGATTGCTGTAGCGGGTAGTCACCACCCGATTGCCCTTCAATCTTCCCCGGCGGGAAAGATGGCTGCCGCAGATGTAGATGATATAATCACCATCAATCTCTCTCCCCTGCTCATCGATCAGAACAGCCCGATCAGCATCACCGTCCAGAGCAATCCCCAGGTCAGCATTCTCAGCCAGCACGGTCTCTTTCAGCTCTGCAGTGTTGGTAGAGCCGCAGTCTACATTGATAAGCTCCCCCCGGCCGGAATGATTGATAACTTTAGCCCTTTCCAGTCCGGCTCTCTTTAGAATTCTGGGACCCAGCCTGTGAGCAGCACCATGACCGCAGTCCAGGACAACAGAAAGACCGGAGATATCACCGGCATAGGAAGCCAGCAGGCTGTCCAGATAAAATTCAATCAGATATCTGCCATCCAGCTGGCGTCCTACCTTTTCATGCGTTGGTCTGGCCAGCTCAGCTTCAAGTCTGGCTTCAATTTCGCTTTCCATCTCTTCAGAAATCTTCATTCCTCGAGAATCGAAAAATTTAATGCCGTTATCCTGGATGGGATTATGGGAAGCAGAGACCATTATTCCCCCGATAACCGGCCGGCTCCTGGACAGGTAGGAGACTGCCGGAGTAGGCACAACCTCCAGATCTACTGTATCAATCCCCAGAGAGTTAATTCCGGCTGCCAGCGCAGCTGCCAGCATATCCCCGGAAATTCTGGTATCCCGACCGATAAAAATCTTGTTTCTGTCTCCACAGCTGAATCTGGTCTTTTCCTCCAGTACAGAAGCACCGGCCCGGCCCAGTTTAAAGGCCAGCTCCGGAATTAAATCCTGATTGGCAACACCTCTCACTCCATCAGTTCCAAATAATTCTCCCAACTATATCAGCTCCCTGTCTCAGTTTAAAATTTACCGGCAATTTCCTGGCCGCACTCCGGGCATCTGCCCTGCTCCAGCCTGCTTCTGCCGGAAAATCCCCTTCTTTTGATTACCAGACTGCCACATTCCGGACAGCTGGTATCTCTACCACCAGGGCCGACTATATTCCCCAGGTAAACATAATTCAGATAGGAACTGGCTATCTCATTGGCCTCTTCCATTGCCCGGAGATCGGTAGCCGGTCTCTTGGACTTATAGGCCGGGCGGTACCGGGATAGATGCAGGGGTATATCGGGGTTTAATCTGGCCAGAAAGTCAGCCAGCTCCCTGATATCCTCCGGTGAACTATTCTCTCCGGTGACCAGCAGACTGGTCACCTCCAGATGAACCCCGGAATCATTGATCCGCCTTAAATTCTGCTTGACCGGACCGGCTCGACCCTGACATAACCGCTGGTAAAAATCGTCCTGAAAGGATTTCAAATCAATATTGCAGGCTGAAATAAAGGGAATCAGTTCCTCCAGCGGCCTTTGATTAACAAAGCCGTTGCTGACCAGCACCGTTTTATACCCTTCTTTCCTGGCCAGTTCGGCTGTTTCCCGAACAAATTCATACCAGACCAGGGGCTCGGAATAGGTAAAGGAAATAATCTCACTGCCTGCCTCCCAACAGAGATCAATAATTTTCCCGGGCTGATACTCTCTCACCGGGGGGTCACCCTGACTGATTCTCCAGTTCTGGCAGAAATCACAGGCCAGATTGCAGCCCCAGGTACCCAGCGATAGAGTCTCACTCCCGGGGTAAAAATGATAGAGGGGTTTTTTCTCGATGGGATCCAGGGCCAGAGAACTTACCTCCCCGTAATTTAAGGAGAAGAGCTCTCCCCCTTGATTTTTTCTAGCCCGGCATCTGCCTCTTTCCCCCCTGGTCAGATGACAGCGGTGAGGACAGAGTTCACAGATTACCAGATCATCCTTAACTCTGTAATATTTGGCCGGATAGCCCCTTTGATTGTTATTTTCCAGCATCATTGCTGATTCTCCTCAAAACGGTGGACTGCAAAGCGATAGATGGTGAAATCCCCCTGCTCTATCTCTCTGGCCGAGAGTCCAGCCTTTTGTGCTGCTATGCTGAGCTGTCTATCTACAGTATCAATCCCCTCCAGATCGGGAAGCAGCACCCCTTTGCGGCTGCCTTTAGTTACTACTACCCCAAATTTTTCGGGATTAAGCTCTCCAGGATCTTCTATTCTCTCCTGGCTGCCCAGAACATCTACAGTAATATAGACCTCTTCCAGCTCCCCGACAGTTAAAGCCGGAAAGCGGGGATCCTTAAAAGCCGCCGAAAGAGCATTGCAGGCCACCTCCCGGGCCAGAGTCTCCTGACAGGGTTCAATTGTTCCAATGCAGCCCCTTAAAGAGTTATCAGCCCTGTGTTTTAGTGAAACAAAGCTGCCGGCTTGAATATCACCGGAAAATTTTAGCCTGTGATAATCAACCTCCCCTTCAAGAAAATATTCCCTCAGAACATCCCGGGCCAGCCGGGCAGGATTATAGGGTAAATCCAGCATATTTACCTCCCATCTCTAAATTGAGCCACGCCATATCCCACTCCAAAGGGAGCCTCATAGGATAAGACTTCAATATCAAGCTCCCCTTTACCTGCCAGTTTCTCAGAAAAACCCAGACCAATTAACAGCGGGCGGTAGCCACATTCTCCTGCATCCTGAATTAATTGTTCATCCAGCTCAAGAATAGCCTTAAGGTTATTTTCAGCCAGCAGATTCATCAATATCCGGTCAAACTCTTCTCCTGCCGGAGAATATCCTCCCGGTGCTCCTGGCTGGGTGCGGTGGGATAGATCACCACTGACCAGAAAAACAGGATCGGTAAAATCAGTCTCTTCTTTGAAGTAATCAGCCAGTTTTTCTCCCAGTCCGTATAACCTTTCTGCTTCCCAGAAAGTCATATTTAAAATCAACCAGGGAACCTGCTCCAGCCCTGCTTCCTCCAGAAAGTAGAGAGGAACCAGAATGCCGTGATCCAGTTCCGCCTCACTCTGCTGGCGGTTAACCAGCCTCAGCTCCCAGCCAGCCGGGCTGAGCTCCTGCTCAATGCTGGCTGCCAGCTCCGGACAGCCTTCCAGAGTAAATTTAATATCTGGAGCCCCGAAATATCCCAGATCTCCCCGGAGAGACCTGGCAGCATTGATAGTTATCCTGTGGTGATCTGTGGGGCCATGAGGCCCGGCAGCTACCACCAGATCAGGCTTTCGTTCGACAAAAAACCCGGCCAGCCTTTTGCTGGCAGTAATGGTGTCGGCTGCTTGCAATCTCCTCTCACCGCCAATCTCCGGAATGATGATCGGGGGGTGAGGGAAAAGCCCTCCTCTCAGCATATTATTCCTCCTTTCCAGATTAACCCGGACAATCTCTCTTTCCTGCTATTAACATAGTTCTAGTAAAAGCCTGAGGTTCCTTCTTGCCCCGATAAATAATTGCAATAGCAAAACCCCTCTCCGGGGAGAAGGGGTTTTGAGATATTTTAACAGGTTCAGCAGGAAACAGCGATATTTATCTTTTGGAAAACTGAGGAGCTTTACGGGCCTTTTTCAGGCCGGGCTTCTTCCGTTCTTTCATTCGAGGATCACGGGTTAGGTAGCCTGCTCTTTTCAGGGGAGTCCTAAACTCCTCATCGACCTTCAGCAGGGCTCTGGCAATACCGTGGCGGATTGCTCCAGCCTGTCCTGCCAGACCTCCACCGCTGACATTTACTTCCACATCCAGGCTTCCCAGTTGATTGACGGTTTCCAGGGGAGATTTTAAATCTCTGATCTGTGATCTGCGATGAAAATAATCATCTACATCCCGACCATTAATAGTTACATTCCCGCTGCCCGGCAGCAGACGAACCCTGGCGGTCGAGGTCTTTCTTCGACCTGTGCCTCTATATTGAACATCAGCCATAATTATTCCTCCTTCTTAAATTATATTTCCAATTTTTCGGGCTGCTGGGCTTCATGAGGGTGATCTGGCCCTTGATAAACCTTGAGCTTTTTAATTATCTGACTTCCCAGCTTATTGTGAGGGAGCATGCCCTTAACTGCTTTTTCTACAATAAAAGTCGGTTTCTTCTTCCTCAGCTCTTCATAGGGTGTCTTCTTCAGGCCTCCGGGATAATTGGAATGCCTGTAATAAATTTTATCTTCCCATTTATTGCCGGTTAACTCCACCTTTTCTGCATTGACGACGATAACATAATCTCCGGTGTCAACATGGGGGGTAAATTCAGGTTTGTGCTTACCTCTAAGCACCTGGGCAATTTCTGAAGCCAGCCTGCCCAGAGTTTTTCCGGCAGCATCAACGAGATACCAGTTGCGATCGACTTCATCCGGTTTGGCCATATAAGTTTTATTCATCCTTTTACCTCCTTAGTCAAAATCTCTTGGTCATAATAAATCTTCTCCAGGGTTAAACCTTTAGCCGGTGCGGTAAAACCGGCCTGAGTTCTATCCCGGGAAGCAATAATATCGGGGATATCATCAGGCACAATTTTGCCCTTGCCTGCATTGATCAGGGTTCCTGCCATAATTCTCATCATTTTATATAAAAAGCCCGAACCCACTACCTCCAGCCAGATCTCACCGTTTTTCTGCCGGGTGATCCGGGACTGATAAATATGCTTCACAGTGGTGGCATTGCTGCAGCCCTGAGCCTGAAAGGCAGAAAAATCCTTTTCTCCCTCAAAATAGCTGGCTGCCTGCTGCATGGCCTCCACCTTCAGCTTCTCATGATAATGATAGCAAAAATTTCTGGTAAAAACATCAGGATAGGGATTATTATCAATGCGATAAATATATTTCTTGCCGAGAGCATCATGGCGAACATGAAAATCTTCAGGACACTGCCAGGCCTTAAGACAGACAATATCACCGGGCAGTTCTCCATTAAAGGCCTGGGGAATCCGTTCCAGGGGGATCGGTACCTCAAGATGAAAATGGGCCATCTGCCCTAGAGCATGTACCCCCGCATCGGTCCGGCTGGCTCCGTAAATCCTGGTGGGCTGCCGGTGAAACTTACTCAGCACTCCCTCGACCTTCTCCTGAATGGTCTGGGGAGTGTTGGACTGTACCTGCCAGCCGCTGTAATCTGTCCCGTCATAGGAGATCTTCATCCTGATTTTTGCCATAAAAACCCTTTCCCTCCAGCTTAAAAGAAACTTATTGCCACCGCCAGCCCGACTGCCAGCAGAAAAAGATAGATATCGCTGGACTTCAATTTCAATTCATGGAGTCTGGTTCTGTTAGTTCCCCCCCGGTAACAGCGGGATTCCATAGCCAGGGCCAATTCATCAGCCCGGCGAAAGGCGCTGATAAACAGGGGAACTAAGAGAGGCACCAGGGCTTTAGCCCGCTGAATTATATTGCCGCTTTCAAAATCAGCTCCCCGGGCTTTCTGAGCCTTCATGATTTTCTCGGCCTCCTCCAGCAGAGTGGGAATAAACCTGAGGGCAATCGTCATCATCATGGCCAGTTCACCGGCCGGCAGTCCAAAACGGGCCAGCGGTTTTAAAAGATACTCAATCCCATCAGTCAGTTCCAGTGGTGAGGTTGTCAGGGTTAGTATCGAGGTAAACATTATCAACAGCAAAATTCGAGAAACCATAAAAAACCCGGTAAAAACCCCGGCCTCTTCAATTCGCAAAAATCTCCACTGCCAGATAACCTCCCCACCCCGGGTCAAAAATAGATGGAGAAAGAGTGTGAGAATTACCAGAAAGAATACCGGTTTCAGTCCCCGCAAAACTCTTTTTATCGGCAGCCTGGCTGTCAGCAGAATAATAATAACCAGCAGCAAAAAAAGCAAAAAACCGATAAAGGTATCTATAAAAAACAGGATAGTAATCATCAGCAGGGTTACTAAAATTTTAATCCGGGGATCCATCCGGTGAATTATTGAGCTGCCCGGAATATGCTGGCCAATGGTAATATCGGTTAACATGGTCTGCTCTCCCTGAATTGTGACTGTTTTTCCAGAGCTGATAAAATTTCATCCCGGGCCTCTTCCAGAGCAAAAATGTCGGTCCTGACCTTAAGCCCCTTCTCCTCAAGTTTCTTTAATATATCTGTTACTACAGGAAGATCCAGATCAATCTCCTTAAGTCTCTCCCTTTCAGTAAAAACCTCTGCTGGTCGGCCCTGGAGAACAATTTTCCCTCTATCCATAACCAGCACTCTGTCAGCCAGCCGGGCAATCTCCTCCATCCGGTGGGAAATTAATATTACCGTTATTTCCAGCTCTCGATGCAGATGGATTAAAAGTTCCAGCAGTTTTCGACGCCCGGCAGGATCCAGGCCGGCCATGGGCTCATCCAGAATTAAAACTTCCGGCTTGAGAGCCAGCACTCCAGCAATCGCTATCCTGCGCTGCTGCCCTCCGCTCAGATTGAAGGGGGAGCGGTCCTTAAAGCTTTCATAATCCAGGCCTACCAGCTCCAGAGCTTCCCGGACTCTATTCTCTATCTCCTCTTCAGAGAGACCGGCATTCTTAGGTCCAAAGGCAATATCCCTGGCTACGGTCTCCTCAAAAAGCTGATGCTCGGGATACTGGAAAACCAGGCCTACCCGGCGGCGGATCTCCTTTAACTCCACTTCCTGAGAGTTGATATCTCTCCCTTCAAAGAAAACCTGCCCTTCGCTGGGCTTGAGCAGACCGTTCAAGAGCTGAACCAGTGTCGATTTGCCCGAGCCGGTATGCCCGATCAATCCCAGAAATTCACCCCGCTCAATTTCAAGATTAACACCATCTAAGGCCACCACGGGGTCATCAAGCTGATAGATGTGGCGGATATCTTTCAGCTCAATCAGCATAGGGAATCCACCAGCTCATCGGCTGTCATAACCTCCGGCAGGGAAAGCCCCTGCTGACGCAGCTGATTGGCCAGGGCCACAACTTCGGGAACATCCAGTCCCGCCTCAGCAATCAGTCCGGTATCACGAAAAATTTCCCGGGGGCTGCCGGTTTTTCTAATCCGGCCTTCCTGCATGATAACTACCCGATCGGCCAGCCCGGCTTCTTCCATAAAATGAGTGATCAGCACCACAGTAATATTTTCCTCCCGGTTTAACCGACTGATTGTTTCCAGAACTTCCTTTCTCCCCATAGGATCCAGCATGGCAGTTGGTTCATCCAGCACAATGCAGTCCGGCAGCATAGCCAGAATACCTGCTATAGCAACCCTCTGCTTCTGTCCTCCCGACAGTTTATGCGGGGGATGAGACTGATAACCATCCATTCCCACAGTTTTTAAGGCCTGATCCACCCGCTGGCGGATTACCTCTGTGGGTAAAGCCAGATTTTCCGGACCAAAGGCCACATCATCTTCAACCAGAGTAGCCACCAGCTGGTTGTCAGGATTTTGAAAAACCATGCCAACCTGCTGTCTGATCTGCCAGATATTATCAGGGTCAGAGGTAGTAAGTCCATTAATGGTAACCGAGCCCTTATCAGGTACCAGCAGCACATTCATCATCTTGGCCAGGGTTGACTTTCCCGAGCCGTTGGCTCCAATGACTGAAATAAATTCGCCCTTTTCCACCTTGAGATCTATCCCGGCCAGGGCTTTATCCTGCTGAGCGCGATATGAAAATTCAACCCCCTGCATTTCAATCTGGCTCATCTTTACACCTACTTATCTATTTATTCTACCAGCTCTAATAAGGCCCTCTCAGAAGCATCACCCTGTCGGGGATACATTTTTATGATCCGGGTATAGCCTCCCGGCCTGTCATAAAAGCGAGGAGCAATCTCATCAAAGAGCTTGATCAAAATCTCACGGTCCTTGATCTGTCTGCCGGCCTTTCTTCTGGCATGGAGATTATTTTTCCTGGCTGTGGTAATTAATTTTTCCGCCAGGGGCTGCAGCTCCTTGGCTTTGGCCAGGCTGGTTTCAATTCTCTCATGCCGAAAAAAGTCCGTCAGCATGTTGCGAAACATTGCCTGTCTGTGAGCGCTTTTTCTTCCCAGCTTCCTTTTCGGCACCCTTAATCCCTCCTTATTAATCTTCCTCATTTTTCAGTTCCAGGTCCAGTTCCTCCAGTTTATTTTTAATCTCCTGCAGAGACTTTTTGCCCAGATTGCGAACCTTCATAAGATCATCTTCAGTTTTGGCGATTAATTCCTCTACGGTATTGATGCCTGCCCTTTTGAGACAGTTGGAGGAACGGACAGAAAGCTCCAGCTCTTCCACTGTGGTCTCGAGAATTTTATCCTTATCCTCTTCCTCGGTTTCAACCATAATATCAAGCTCTTCTATTTCATCGGTCAGATCAATAAAAAGCTCCAGGTGTTCCATCATAATCCGGGCTGCCAGTCCAATGGCTTCATCAGGAGTGAGGCTGCCGTTGGTATCAACTTCCAGGAGCAGACGATCATAATCAGTGACCTGGCCGACTCTGGTATCCTCCACCGAAAAATTTGCCCGTTCAATCGGGCTAAAGGAAGCATCGATAGGAATAAGTCCGATGACATTGTCAAAGGTATCCTTCAGCTCTTCGGCGGTCACATAGCCCCGTCCCTTTTCCACGGTGACCTCCAGGCTCAAGCTTCCTTCTGGAGCCAGAGTGGCTATCCGATGGTCGGTGTTGACAACCTCCATGTTGCCGGAATAGCTAAAATCTCCTGCGGTAACTGTTTCGCTATCTGAGACATCCAGAGACATGGTAGCCCTCTCCTCCCCGGAGTATCTGACCACCCCTCCCTTGAGATTTAAGATAATATCGGTTACATCTTCAACCACCCCGGGAATCGAGGTGAATTCATGTCTTGCATCTTCAATCTTGACCGAGGTTATGGCAGCACCGGGCAAAGAGGATAGCAGAATCCTTCGCATGGCATTACCCAGGGTTATTCCATATCCCCTCTCCAGAGGGGTGATCACATATTCACCGTGATTTTTATCAGCTTCAAGTTTTTCTATTTTTGGCTTTTCAATCTCTATCATGAAGAGTTAAAACCCTCCTCTCTAATGACTTCCAACCTGTAATTAAAATTCAGCTTAGAGGGAATAGTACTCAACGATAAGCTGCTCATTAATGGGCTGATCTATGTCATCCCTTTCCGGCAGACTGACCACGGTTCCTTCAGCTTTTTCCATATTGACACTCAACCATTCCGGTGGTGTCTGCTCGGCATTTATCTCCAGCACATCCTTGATAAAGTTTTTCTTGCGGCTGGCATCCTTAACACTGATGGTATCTCCCTCTGAAACCTGATAGGAGGGCACATTAACCTTGCGGCCATCGACAAGAATATGTCCGTGGAGGACAAATTGCCGGGCCTGAGCTCTGGATGTAGCAAAGCCCATCCGAAAAACAGTATTATCCAGCCTTGATTCCAGCAGTTTGAGGAAGTTTTCGCCGGTTACACCCCGTTGCCGGGCCGCCTTGGAGAAATAATTCCGGAATTGATTTTCCATAATTCCATACATCCGACGCACCTTCTGCTTCTCCCTTAACTGCTGTCCGTATTCCGACTGCTTTCTTCTGCTCTCTCCCTGTTCCCCGGGAGCATAGGGTCTTCTTTCAAAGGCACATTTATCGGTATAGCAGCGCTCGCCCTTTAGATAGAGCTTGGCTCCTTCCCTTCTGCAAAGTTTACATTTCGGTCCTGTATATTTTGCCATTTTTCTTCTTTTACACCTCCTGAATATTCATTTAAACCCGCCGGCGTTTGGGCGGACGGCATCCATTATGAGGAATGGGAGTAATATCTTTTATTAAAGTTACTTCCAATCCGGCTGACTGCAGGGATCTTATAGCTGATTCCCGTCCCGAACCTGGACCCTTAACGAAGATCTCCACTTCCTTCAGGCCCATCTCCTTAGCTTCATCGGCTGCGTTTTCTGCAGCGATCTGAGCGGCAAAGGGAGTGCTCTTGCGGGAGCCTTTGTAGCCTGCCTTGCCGGCACTGGACCAGGCTATGACATTACCTTCACTGTCGGTTATGGTGATAATTGTATTGTTAAAGGTGGAGCGGATATATACCTGACCCTTCTCCACAAACTTTTTGCTCTTCTTTCTTCTTCTGCCATCTTTCTTTCTTCTTTTGGCCATCTAATTCTTCCCTCCCTGTTTGGGTGATTATCTGGTTTTTCTTATTTTTTTGGCGGGGTCTTGCTGCCCCGGGATTTTCCTACAGTCTTTTTGGGTCCTTTTCTGGTCCGGGCATTGGTCCTGGTCCGCTGCCCTCTGACAGGCAGACCTCTTCTATGACGCAGTCCCCGGTAGGAACCGATATCCTTAAGCCGCTTGATATCAGCCCTGACCTCCCGGCGGAGCTCTCCTTCCACCTGATATTCATCTATCTCACTGCGCAGACTGGTTATTTCAGCCTCGGTCAGGTCCTTAACTCTGGTATCGGGATTCACTCCGGCATTATCCAGAATTTCATTGGAACGGGATCTCCCAATTCCAAATATATAGGTCAGGCCGATCTCAACTCGCTTATTTTTGGGTAAATCTACCCCTGCTATTCTAGCCATAATTTCACCTCCATAATCATTTAGCCCTGACGCTGCTTGTGCTTGGGATTTTCACAGATAACCATAACTTTGCCTTTTCTTCTGATCACCTTGCATTTATCACAAATCGGTTTAACCGAGGGTCTTACCTTCATCGCAATCACCTCTTACAAAAAATATTAATAGTCAGTTAAGCTTTATGGCGGTAGGTTATCCTGCCCCGGGAAAGATCATAGGGCGACAGCTCGACTGTCACCTTATCCCCGGGAAGTATTCTAATATAATTCATCCTCATTTTACCGGAAACATGAGCCAGAACCTTATGTCCATTATCCAGCTCAACCCTGAACATTGCATTGGGCAGAGGCTCCACTACAGTGCCCTGTACTTCAATTGGATCTTCTTTTGACATTAAAATAAATCCTCCCCTTCGCTCCAGGCTCGATTTTAAGCCTGCCTAATATTATACCACAGAAAATAAGATAGCAAAAGAATTAATCGGTCAGCCTGCTCATAATAAACGGTCCCTCTCCGGTGATAGCAATTGAATCCTCCCAGTGAGCCGAAAGACTTCCATCCACCGTAACTACAGTCCAGCCGTCATCTCTGGTCTTAACAGCAAAATCTCCGGCATTAATCATCGGTTCAATGGCAAAGGTCATACCTTCCTTCAATCTGGGCCCTCTACCGGGTGGTCCAAAGTTTGGTATCTGGGGATCCTCGTGCATGTCACGGCCTATTCCATGTCCTACATACTGTTTAACCACTGAATAATTCCGTTCTTCAGCATAGATCTGAATGGCATGAGATATATCGGAAAGCCGGTTGCCGACGACAGCCTCTTTGATGCCTTTATCCAGAGCTTCCCTGGTCGTTGCAATCAGAGCTTCAGCCTCGGGACTGATCTTTCCAACTCCCACAGTTCGAGCAGCATCCCCGTGAAATCCCTGATAATAGACACCAATATCAATGCTGAGAATATCACCCTCCTGCAAAATTCTGGAGGAACTGGGAATCCCGTGAACAACTTCCTCATTGAGCGAAAGACAGACCGAGGCCGGGTAACCGCGGTAGCCCTTAAAAGAAGGCTCTCCCCCCTGTTTCTTAATAAACTCTTCCGCTAGAGTATCCAGTTCTGCTGTGGAAATTCCCGGAGCAATTTCATCAGCCAGCAGAGCATGGGTCTGAGCTACAATCTGATTGGCAGCTTTCATTCTGGCTATTTCCCGATCAGATTTTCTAATTATCATCCGGGCCATCCTCAATTAACCGGATTATCTGCTGATGGATAGCTGCAATTTCTCCCCGGGCATCGATCTCTGTGAGAATACCCTTACTGCTGTAAAAGTCAACCATCCTGTCTGTCTTCTTCCGATTAACCTCCAGCCGTTTCTTGACGGTCTCAGGTTTATCATCCTCTCTCTGCTCCAGGCTGCCGCCGCATTCATCACAGACACCCTCAACTTCGGGAGGATCAAATTTTACATGGTAGGTGGCCCCGCAGCTCTGACAGACCCTCCGGCCGGTCAGCCGCTCAATCAGTTCTGCTTCAGGAGCAGCAATCAGCAGAGCCAGATCCAGTTCCCGGTCCAGCTCCTCAAGGACTTGATCCAGAGCTTCAGCCTGGGCTATGGTCCGGGGAAAACCGTCAAGTATAAAACCCCGCCGGCAGTCCTCCTGGGCCAGCCTTTCCCGGACTATGCCGATGGTAACCTGATCCGGCACCAGTTCCCCGGCATCCATGTATTCTTTAGCTTTTTTTCCCAGCTCGGTCTCCTCTTTAACTGCTTCCCGGAACATATCTCCGGTTGAAATATGGGGTATATCGTACTTCTCTGCCAGAAGAGCAGCCTGAGTACCCTTACCTGCTCCCGGCAGACCTAAAAAGACCAGATTCATTGGATATCCTCCTTGTCTGCTTCAGAGCTATTCCATAAAGCCCTCGTAGTGCCGCATCAAGAGATGGGATTCTATCTGCTGCATTGTCTGGAGTGCCACACCGATCATAATCAGAAGGGAAGTGCCGCCCCAGTGAATCTCCACACCGGTCAGAGGCCCCATGGCAAAGGGCAGTAAAGCTACTGCTGAAAGAAATAGTGCACCTACCAGGGTGACCCGGACCAGAATTTTATCGAGATACTTAACTGTGGCCTGACCCGGCCTGATGCCGGGGATAAAGCCGCCGTATTTTTTCATGTTATCCGCCACTTCTTCCGGATTGAAGGTTATCGCAGTATAGAAGTAGGTGAAGAAGAAGGTCAGCACGCCGTAGAGAACTATATAGAGATTGGAGCCGGGTCTGATCAGATCTGCCATCCCCTGAGCCCAGTCAAAGGGAATCACCTGGGCAACCACTCCGGGAAAGAGCAGAACTGAAGAGGCGAATATTACCGGCATAACACCGGCCTGATTGACCTTCATCGGAATATGAGTGCTCTTTCCACCGTAGACCTTGCGGCCGACAATTCTCTTGGAATACTGGACCGGAATCCTTCTTTCCCCCTCCTGGACATAGACAATACCAGCGGTAATAATCACAGCAAGAATAGCAAATAAAATCAGATTAAAGACTGTTAAGGCGCCGGCCTGAAAGAGAGTCCAGGTTTCAATAATTTCATAGGGAAAGCGGGCAATTATTGAAGTAAAAATCAATATAGAAATGCCATTGCCTATTCCATATTCATTTATCTGCTCACCGAGCCACATCAATACTGTAGTTCCGGCGGTTAAACTGACAACGATAACAATAATATCAAAGGCATTGGGATCGGTAACCGCGCCGAACTGCAGAATGTACATGGTAATACCAACACTCTGAATTAGAGCCAGTGCTACGGTTAGATATCTGGTGTACTGGGCAATCTTCTTTCGGCCTTCCCGGCCCTGACGCTGCAGTTCTTCCAGACGGGGACTGACCACTGTCAGAAGCTGCAGGATAATTGAAGCGGTAATATAGGGTGTTATACTGAGGGCAAAGACAGAAAAGTTGCTCAAGGCCCCACCGGCAAACATATCAAGAAAATCAAAAACACCACCGGCCTCCCCGGCTCCGGCAAATAAAAATTCCTGAATAGCAGCCACATTGACTCCGGGAACCGGAATATGGGCACCTATCCGGTAAACAACCATGATTGCCAGCACAAATAAAACTCTATTCCTTAATTCTTCAACTTTAAAGACATTGCCTAAAGCCTTAATCAAATTAAATCACCTCGGCCTTCCCGCCAGCATCAGCAATTTTTTCCCGGGCAGACTTGCTGAAGGCCTGAGCCTTAACAGTCAGCTTTTTCTCCAGCTCGCCATCACCCAGAATTTTTACCCCGGCAGAAGCAGGTCTGGAAATGAGACCCTCTTCCTGGAGAAGTTCCGGGGCGATGATTGTATCATCGGAAAAATTATTAAGCTGCTTAAGATTAATGATATTGAAATTCTTTTTATTAGGATTATTAAAGCCCCTTTTTGGCAGTCTCCGGAAAAGTGGGGTCTGTCCCCCTTCAAAGGTAGGTCTTACCTTTCCTCCCGAACGGGAGTTCTGCCCGTTAGCTCCCCTGCCGCAGGTATATCCCCGGCCGGAACCGATTCCCCGGCCAACTCGCTGCTTTTTCTTTTTAGAATTGGGAGCGGGCTGCAGATCATGAAGTTTCATCAACTTGCACCTCCTCAGGATACTTTTTTATCTTTCTATCTCTTCTACGGACTTACCCCGCAGAGCTGCTACCTGTTCAATATTCTTCAGCCTGGTCAGACCGTTGGTAGTGGCTTTAACCATATTTATCGGGTTGGAACTGCCAAGTGATTTGGTCAAAATATCTTTTATTCCGGCAAGCTCAACCACCGCCCGCACCGGTCCCCCGGCAATAACTCCAGTACCGGGAGCAGCTGGGTTGAGCAGCACTCTACCGGCACCATATTCCCCGGTTATTTCGTGAGGGATGGTATTTTCAACCATCGGCACCTTGATCAAATTCTTTTTGGCATCATCTATTCCCTTTCTGATGGCCTCCGGTACCTCATTAGCCTTACCGTATCCTACTCCAACATAACCGCTGTCATCGCCCACGGCTACCAGAGCGGTAAAACTGAAGCGCCGGCCACCCTTAACTACCTTGGAAACCCTGTTAATATCAACAACTCTTTCTTCAAGATCCAGTTTGCTGGGATCGACTTTGGTATTCATAAATTCGCCTCCTTTACCTTAAAAGTTTAAACCTGCTTCCCGCGCTGCTTCCGCGAGAGCTCTGACCCGTCCATGATACTTATATCCGGCCCGATCAAAAACAACCTCATCAATTCCCTTCTCCTTGGCTCTCTCTGCTATCAGCTTTCCTACCTCAGCAGCAGCCTCTTTATTGCCGCCATTAGATATTTCCTCCCGGATGGCAGGGTCCAGCGTGGAGGCAGAAGTCAGGGTTGTTTCCCGCAAATCATCTATCAGCTGTACGTAAATATTTTTCAGGCTGCGGTGGACACACATTCTGGGCCGGGACGGGGTGCCGCTAATTTTATTGCGAATTCTCTGATGTCTGCGTTTTCTGGCAGATACTTTATCTAACTTGCTCATGCCAACTTCACTCCCTTCATACAGATACAGTATATATCGGCTAATTTATCCGGTCTTACCCTCTTTTCTCCTGATTCTTTCCTCGGCATATTTAATTCCTTTACCCTTGTAGGGTTCCGGCTCTCTGACAGACCTGATCCGGGCTGCCACATCACCGACCAGCTGTTTATCATTGCCGCTGACTGTAATGGTATTTTTCTTGCCCACTTCAAATTCTATATTACCCGGGGGTTCAATCACCACCGGATGAGAATAACCTCCCTCCAGCTGGAGTGATTTGCCCTGAAGCGAGGCACTGTAACCCACACCATTCATCTCCAGCTTTTTGCTGAATCCTTTAGTTACTCCTTCAACCATGCTGTCAATTATACTCCGGGTCATGCCCTGGAGAGATTTATCTTCCTTGGAATCGCTCTGGCGCTTTACCACTATCTCTTCAGCTGAGATATCCAGAGAGACTTTTTCATGAATCTTCCTGGTCAGCTCACCCCGGGGGCCCTTTACGGTAAGCTCCCCTCCCTTCAGGGATGCCTGAACCTTATCCGGCAGTTCTACCGGTAATTTTCCTATTCTGGACAATTTTGCCACCTCCTCTTTACCAGTTAATTATTTACCAGACATAGCAGAGAACTTCTCCGCCGATACCTTTCTCCCGGGCCTGCTTGTCGGAGAGGACTCCCTGAGAGGTTGAGATAATTGCCACTCCCAGACCTCCCAGCACCCGGGGAATTTCATCTTTGCCGACATATACCCTCAATCCCGGTTTGCTGATTCTTTTCAGGCCGGTTATTACCTTCTCGCCGTTATCTCCATATTTGAGATAAAGTCTAATATCATTCTGAGGATGGCGATCAATCAGCTTGACATCCCGCACATAACCCTCTTCTTTAAGAATTTCGCCAATACCGTGTTTTATTTTGGAAGCCGGAATGTTAACCACACTTTTCTCAGCATTATTGGCATTCCGCACTCTGGTCAACATATCGGCAATAGGATCATTTATATTCAAAGAAAAAACCTCCTTTCATACTTGCTTTACCAGCTGGCTTTTTTTACTCCAGGAATCTCACCTTTATGGGCCAGTTCTCTAAAACAGATCCGGCAGAGATCAAACTTTCTCATATAGCCTCTTACTCTACAACAGCGGCTGCATCTATTAACCTTCCGGGTGGAATATTTGGGTTCCCTGTTAGCTTTTTCAATTAAAGCCTTGCGGGCCACAGCTTATCCCTCCTTAAATTTTTTGTTGCCATCTTACCTGCTTTTAATCTACCTTTTGAAGGGCATATTCATCTGGCTGAGCAGCTCAAAAGCCTCTTCATCTGTCTCAGCTGTTGTCACAATGGTAACCTGCATGCCAAACACTTCATCAACCTCATCTACCTTGATTTCAGGAAATACGGTATGATTGCTGATACCCAGGCTGTAATTACCCCGTCCATCAAAGGAGTTGGGTGATATCCCCCTGAAGTCCCGGACCCGGGGGAAGGTAATATTAATCAGCTTGTAAAGAAATTCGTACATTAACCGGCCTCGCAGGGTAACCTTGAGACCTACCGGCATGCCCTCCCGGATTTTAAAATTGGCAATTGCCTTTTTTGCCCGGGTAACTGTGGGACGCTGACCGGTTATTCTGGCAACATCCTCTATGGCAGCATCCAGCAGTTTATTATCCTCCTTGGCATCTCCCAGACCTACATTGATAATGATTTTATCAATCTGGGGAGCTTCCATAACATTTTCATAATCAAATTTATCTACCAGCACGGGACGGATTTCTTCCCGGTATTCTTTAGCCAGCACAGACATATCTTGGACCTCCTTCCTTCAAAGCTTAATTATCAATTATCTCATCACATTTTTTGCAGTAACGAACCTTCTCTCTGCCGTCTTCGGCACTGCCAGAAATAAATCTGTAGCCTATCCGGCTCTTCTCATCACAGCCAGGACAAACTAGCATAACATTGGATACATGGATCGGGCCCTCATTCTCGATAATGCCGCCCTGCTGCATTTCCTGGCTGGGCCGCATATGTCGATAGATAATATTTGCGCCTTCAACAATTACCCGATCCTTCTCCCGATCAACGCTTAAAATCTCTCCGCGTTTACCTTTATCCTTACCAGCTATAATCTCTACCTGGTCTCCTTTTTTAACCTTCACCGGCTGCCCCTCCTTTACGCTATAATACTTCCGGTGCCAGAGAAATTATCTTCATATAGTTTTTCTCACGTAATTCCCTGGTCACAGGACCAAAAATCCTGGTTCCCTTGGGGTTGTTAACATCATCCATAATCACAGCTGCGTTCTCATCAAACTTTATATATGAACCATCCGGACGCCTGGTTTCCTTCTTGGTCCGAACAATTAAAGCTCTAACAATATCACCTTTTTTGACCATGCCGTCAGGAATTGCTTCCTTGACGCTGCAGATGATCTCTTCTCCAACGCCAGCATATCTCTTCCTGGTACCTCCAGGAACCTTAATGCAGAGAAGTTCCCGGGCTCCAGAATTATCCGCTACCCTGAGGCGGCTTTCCACCTGGATCATCGTATACACCCCTTTACTTACCGGTTAATTTACTTGGCTTTTTCTAAAACTTCAATAACCCGCCATCTCTTGGTCTTGCTTAAGGGTCGGGTTTCTCTAATTTTAACCTTATCTCCCTCGCTGCAGGTGTTATCTTCATCATGGGCTTTAAATTTTTTGGTTCTTTTGATAACCCTTTTATAGAGAGGATGCTGCTTTCGCCTTTCTACGGCTACAGTCACAGTCTTATCCATTTTATCGCTTACTACATAACCAATCTCTTCTTTTCTTTCCCTTTTCTCAACTGCCATAATAAACCTCCCTTCCGGTTATCCTAGGCCTCTCTCTTCAAACCCAGTTCTCGTTCTCGCAAAATCGTCTTGATTCTGGCAATTGTTCTTTTGACCTGTCTGATCCTCATGGGATTATCAAGCCGGGCAGTTGCATGCTGAAATCTTAAATTAAAGAGCTCTTCTTTAAATTCATCCAGCTTCTGTTCCAGTTCCAGGTCTGTCATATTTCTTAATTCATCAGCCCTCATTGGACTCACCACCATCTCTTGCAACAAATTTAGTTTTGATCGGGAGTTTGTGCGAGGCCAGCCTCATGGCTTCCCGGGCCATCTCTTCATCAATACCGGCTATCTCAAACATTATTCTTCCGGGTTTAACAACAGCAACCCAGTTTTCCACTGCTCCCTTGCCGCTGCCCATTCTGGTTTCGGCAGGTTTCTGGGTAACAGGTTTATCGGGAAAGATCTTAACCCAGACCTTTCCGCCCCGCTTGATATGCCGGGTTAAAGCAATTCTAGCAGCCTCAATCTGTCTATTGGTAATCCAGGCCGGTTCAAGAGCCTGCAGACCGTATTCACCGAAGGTAACATTGGTGCCTTTAACGGCTTTGCCCTTCATTCTACCCCGGTGCTGTTTGCGATGTTTAACTCTTTTTGGGACGAGCATTCTGCTGCCTCCTTTCTCCTGAAAATTACCCTAGTCTTCCTCAACTTCAGGTAATATTTCTCCTTTATTAATCCAGACTTTAACTCCAATTGTCCCGTAGGTTGTCTTGGCTTCAGCAAAACCATAATCAATATCTGCTCTCAGGGTGTGAAGAGGAACAGAACCTTCGCTGTAACCCTCTCTTCTGGCCATCTCAGCCCCGCCTAACCGGCCGCTGCTCTGCACTCTAAAGCCTTCAGCGCCCATACGCATGGCTCGATTCATAGCCTGCTTCATGGCCCGGCGAAAGGAGACCCTTTTTAAGAGCTGAGCGGCAATAGCCTCTGCCACCAGCTGGGCATCCAGTTCGGGATTATCAACTTCAACTACATTAATCTGAGCGGTTTTGCCGGTCATGTTTTCAATATCCTGTCTTAGAGCATCAACTTCTGAACCGCCTCTACCGATCACCATACCGGGGCGGGCAGTATATATGTCGATTTTAAGTTTCTTGGCGGCCCGTTCAATTACAATTCGAGATATTCCAGCATCGAACATCTTCTCTTTGATGTGCTCTCGCACTTCCAGGTCTTCATGGAGGAGTTCGGAGTAATCCTTACTGTCAGCATACCATTTGGCATCCCAGTCCTTAATCACTCCAACCCTGAGACCGTGGGGATGGACTTTTTGTCCCAAATTTATCCCTCCTTCTTTTCTTTTAACACAATAGTTATATGACTTGTTCTCTTGCGAATCATTGAAGCCTGACCCATGGCCCGCGGCCGATACCTTTTCATGGTAGGACCCTCATCAACATAGGCCTCGGCAACATAAAGGTCCTCAACAATCATGTCATGATTGTGCTCGGCATTTGCCATGGCGGAATTGATTACCTTTTCTATCATTCCTGAAGCTTTTTTGGGTGTGTTTTTCAAAACAGCGACAGCATCCCCAACCTCTTTATCCCGAACCAGGTCGATCACCTGACGGGCCTTGCGGGGAGATATTCTCACAAATTTGGCAACAGCTTTTGCCTCCATCCTTAAACCCCCTTCATCTCAAGCAGTGAACATAATTCTCAGAATTTCGATGTCCTCATCTGTAGTTATTTTAAAGCAGTTGATCTTTCACTGTGGCGGCTGTGAGATCTAAAGATTCTGGTGGGAGCAAATTCCCCCAGTTTATGGCCTACCATCTCCTCAGTAATAAAAACCGGCACATGCTTGCGGCCGTCGTGAATGGCAATGGTGTGACCGACCATTTCCGGATAGATGGTTGAGCTCCGGGACCAGCTTCTAATCACTTCCTTCTCGCCGCTCTCATTCATCTCTTCTATTTTTTGCATTAATTTTTCTTCAACAAAGGGACCATTTTGATATGCTCTTTTAGCCAAGATCACATCCCCCTTTCTGGTTTAGCGTTTTTTCGCCTTGCGAGATTTTACTATCAATTTATCAGATTTCTTGGTTTTTCGGGTCTTCTTACCCATAGTTTTCTGTCCCCAGGGAGTAACCGGGTGTCTTCCAGCAGGTGACTTACCTTCGCCACCGCCATGGGGATGGTCATGGGGATTCATGACAACACCTCTGACACTGGGCCTTTTCCCCTTCCAGCGAGCTCTTCCAGCTTTACCGACTATGATGTTCTCGTGCTCAATATTGCCAACCTGTCCTACAGTAGCCTTGCAGTCCCGGCGCAGCATCCTGACTTCGCCCGAGGGCATTTTAACGGTGCAGTACTTGTCTTCCTTGGCCAGTATCTGTGCCATGGTGCCGGCCGAACGGGCTATCTGACCGCCCCGACCGGGCTGCATTTCAATATTATGCACAATGGTACCGACGGGAATATCCTTTAGTTTCAGGGCATTACCCGGTTTAATATCGGCATCTTCACCGGTCTCCAGCACATCCCCCACCTGAACCCTGTTGGGCGCCAGGATATAGCGCTTTTCACCGTCGTAGTAGGTTAAAAGAGCAATCCGGGCTGAACGGTTGGGATCATATTCAATGCTGCTGACTTTAGCCGGAACACCATCTTTATCTCTTTTAAAATCAATAATCCGGTAACGCCTTTTGTGTCCTCCACCCCGGCGCCGGGAGGTGATTCTGCCGTTGACATTCCTTCCTCCGCTTTTTTTCATCCGCGCCAGCAAGCTCTTTTCTGGTTCTGTTTTGGTTATCTCCTTAAAATCAGAAACAGTCATATATCTTCTGGAAGGAGTGGTAGGCTTAAATTTTTTAATAGCCATTTTCTGTAACCCTCCTTTGATTCCTGTAATTTATGATTGGATTAACCGGCTACCTGCCGGCCTCTTATAATAGATCTGCTAACCTTGCCTTCAAAACCCCTGACAAAACTCCTTAGATACCCTCAAAAATTTCAATCGAATCATCTTCATGAAGTCTGACAACTGCCTTTTTCCAGTCCTTCCTCTTACCTTCGGTAAAGCCCAGTCTTCTCTTCTTGCCTCTCATATTCATGGTATTAACCTTTTCAACCTTGACATTGAAAATCTGTTCCACAGCCCGTTTGATCTGAACCTTGTTGGCATCAGGGGCTACTTCAAAGGTGTAGGCATTATTTTCCTCCATCACCTTCATGCTCTTTTCAGTTACCAGAGGTTGAATAATCACATCGCGGAGATCACTCATCAATCAGCACCTCCTCAAGTTTGGCCAGAGCAGCCTCCGGCAGAAGAATCATTTCGTTATTCAAAAGATCAAAGGCATTAACCGCTCCGGCAACCATGGTCTTCACCCGGGGAAGATTTCTAAAGGAAAGATAGCTGTTTTCGTCCTTCTCCGGCAGAATAACCAGCACCTTTTTATCGGCCAGGCCCAGGTTTTCCAGCAGCTTTCTGGCTTCTCTGGTTTTGGGCTCGGTAAATTCAAGCTTATCAATTATCTTAAGCTCTTCATTTTCATATTTGGAGCTCAGGATAGAACGATAGGCCAGCTTCTTTACCTTGCGGTTAATCTTCTTCTCATAGGAGCGCGGTTTAGGACCAAAGGTTACGCCACCGCCCACCCAGAGCGGGGAACGGATACTGCCGTGACGGGCCCGGCCGGTGCCTTTCTGTCTCCAGGGTTTGCGCCCTCCTCCCCGCTTTTCCGGGCGGGTTTTTGTGGAGGCATTGCCCTGACGGCGGGCTGCCAGCTGAGCGTTAACAACCTCGTGAACCACCGGCTCATTGATCTCTTCCTGGAATATTTCATCCTGTAAATCTATCTCTTCCAGCAGCTCTCCGCTGGAATTAAATTTGCCTAGTTGTGGCATCTAAAAGTCTCCTCCTTCCTCTCCGATATTAAACTACTGACTGAGCTCTATGGTCAGGATGCTCTTCTTCGGCCCCGGCACAGAACCCTTGACCAGAATAACATTATCCTCAGGACGCAGAGAAACAATTTCTAAATTTTTAATCTTAACCTGATCATGGCCCATTCTTCCCGGCAGTTTCTGTCCCTTAAAGACCCGGGAAGCATCGGTCGATCCGATCGATCCGGGAGCCCGGTACATTCTGGAACCATGAGTTTTCGGTCCGGTAGCATGATTATGGCGCTTAACATTACCGGAAAAGCCTTTACCTTTACTTACTCCGGAAACATTCACCAGCTCACCTTCGGAAAAAATTTCAAGATTAATTTCATCACCGGGCTGGTAATCATCGCCATCAAAGTTTCTAAACTCCCGCAGATGTCTGCGGGGTTCGGCATTTAATTTATTGAAAATTCCCCGTTCAGGTTTATTCAATTTTGCCGGTTTAACCTTTTCAAAGGCCAGCTGCAGGGCACTGTAGCCATCCTTCTCTTCAGTCCTCACTTCGGTTACCAGACAGGGACCGGCTTCTATTACAGTAACCGGGACCAGCTCTCCTTCAGGAGAGAAAACCTGGGTCATTCCCAGTTTCTTGCCAATTAAACCCTTTGCCATTCTCCTTGCACCTCCAATCTAACAGGACTATTAAAGTTTAATTTCAATATTTACCCCGGCAGGCAGATCCAGCCTCATCAGGGCATCTACAGTTTTGGAATTTGGCTTTAAAATATCAATAAGACGTTTATGAGTTCTCATTTCAAACTGTTCTCTGGCATCTTTATGAACATGAGGTGATCTCAGCACGGTAAAAATTTCCTTCTCAGTGGGAAGAGGAACAGGCCCGGAAATATTTGCCCCGGTCCTTTCTGCTGTATCCACAATTTTTTTAGCAGATTTATCCAGAAGCTCATGTTCATATGCCTTCAGTTTGATCCGAATCTTTTCTTGATTGGCCATCTTCTTACCTCCTTTTACTGTTCAAGCTGGAGACTCAAAGCGGAGAAAAAGCCAGGGGAAATCCCCTGCCTTTTCTCAGCCGCTGTTACTGATCAATACTGGTAATGACGCCGGCACCTACGGTATTGCCGCCCTCTCTGATCGCAAAACGCAGACCCTCTTCCATCGCTATCGGGGTGATCAGCTCGGCGCTCATCTCAACATTATCTCCCGGCATTACC
>PWFW01000290.1 GCA_003554225.1 Halanaerobiaceae bacterium
AAACTTATGTGTGCTGTACTGCAATATTCACAATTGTCGGAAAAGTAAAGCCCCTAAAAGTCCATTAGTATTACCATTAGTATTAATTTCCGGGTATATTTTCAAGATATAAATAAAAGAGAAGCAGAGCAGTTCTTGAGCTTTTTCCAGCTCCCGAACTGCTCTTTTAATTTTTATTTTGTTTAAAGCAGGGATTTAGCAAATAACAAGGATAGAATTCCTGGCCCTCTCAGGCCTCAATCCTCACAATAATAACTCCCGTTCCCCCTCCCGCCTTCAGACCCCAATCCTCACAATACTAACCCCCGATCCTCCCCGACTGCCCTCAGATCCCAATCCTCACGATAGCAACTCCGACCCCCTCCTGCCTCCAGACCCCAATCCTCACAATACTAACCCCCGATCCTCCCCAGCTGCCCTCAGATCCCAATCCTCACGATAGTAACTCCGACCCCCTCCTGCCTTCAGGCCCCTATCGTCACGATAGTAACTCCCGAGCCTCCCTCTTCCTCTCTGCCCTCGCGAAAGTCCTTCACATGGGGATGTTCTTCCAGCAGATCCCTGACCGCCTCCCTCAGCACACCGCTCCCCTTGCCGTGAATGATCTCAAGCTCCCTCAAACCCGCCAGCAGAGCATCATCAAGATACTTATCAAGCTCCTGCCGGGCCGATTCGTAGCGCTTACCCCTGAGATCCAGGGAATGAGAAACCCGGCCGGATTTTTTCACCCGATACTGTCTGACCTTTCTCTCCTTCTCCTCCTCCCTGTCTTCCGCCGGAATCAGATCAGTGAGATCGGCCGTCACCTTCATTATCCCCGCCTGCACCTCGGCCTGACCGCTCTCCTCCATAAGCTCGATAATCTCACCCTGCTGATTTAAACTCCGGATTCTCACCCGATCGCCGGGCTGAAAATCGTAGTCCGCCTCCCTTTCATCCTCCGAAGAATCCCCGCCGTTCTCAGCATCGGAAGAAGCAAAGCGGGATTCCATATCCTTAATCTCGAGATTAATCTCCGATTCCAGCCTGTCCACCTCGGGCCGGGCGGTAAAATCCCTGTTCTTTAATTCCGATAAAATCTTCTTGGAGCGGGCCCTGATCTGCCTGAGCTCCCGTTCGGCCTGCTCCCTGGCATCCCGTATTACCTTCTCTTTCTTTTCGGCCAGCTCCTCCTCCCGGCGGGATAATTTTTCCTCCCGCCTCTCCAGCCGGGCCCTCCGCTTCTCAAGCTCCAGATTTAAATTTTCATATTTTCTCCGCTCCTGATTGAGCTCCTCGATGATATCCTCAACGGCCAGTTTATCCTGATCCTGAAGCTCCCTGGCCTCAGCGATTATCTCCTCGGGAAGCCCCAGCCTCAGGGCGATTTCAAAGGCATTGCTCCCCCCGGGAATCCCCATAATCAGCCGGTAGGTCGGACTTAAGGTCTCCAGATCAAATTCCACGGCCGCATTTTCCACGCCCTCGGTGCTGTAGGCATAGCTCTTCAGCTGACTGTAATGGGTGGTCGCCACCGTCACCGTATTCCGGGATTTAAACTCCTCCAGCACCGCAATCCCCAGCGCGGCACCCTCCTCGGGATCCGTTCCAGCCCCGATTTCATCCAGCAGCACCAGACTCTCATCATCGGCCCGGGACAGATACTCCCTGATATTATTCATATGGGAGGAAAAGGTGCTCAAATTCTGCTCGATGCTCTGCTCATCCCCGATATCGGCAAAGACGTTATTAAAAACCGAGATCCTGCTGCCCTCCTCCGCCGGCAGCGGCACCCCGCTTAAAGCCATGATGACAAAGAGCCCGAAGGTCTTCAAAGCCACGGTCTTGCCCCCGGTATTCGGCCCGGTAATCAGCAGCAGGTGGAACCTATCTCCGGCATAGATATCGATGGGAACAGCCTCCTCCCCCAGCAGAGGATGCCGCCCCTCTTTGATATTGACATAACCGGCCCGGTTAATCTCGGGAATCACGCAGTCATTCTTCAGCAGATATCCCGCCCGGGCAAAGATCTCATCAAATTTAATCAGCATCCGGTAGTTCCCTTTGATCCTGCGGCTATCGGCCGCTATCAGTCCCGTCAGTTCCCGAAGAATCCTTTTGATCTCGGCCTCCTCATCCCGGCGGAGCTCCCGGAGCTCGTTATTCAGCTCCAGCACCGCCATCGGTTCCATAAAAACGGTCATCCCGCTGGCCGAAGTGTCATGAACTATACCCTTAAAGGTGTTGCGGTACTGCTTTTTCACCGGAACCACAAAGCGGTTCTCCCGGCGGGGGATGATCGCCTCCTGCAGCATATCGGAATACTTATTATCCCGCACGATCCCCTCAAGCCTATTCTGAATATCGGCCTCGGTCCCGGCAATCTTCCTTCTCAAACGGGCCAGCTCCGGACTGGCCGAATCCTTAATCTCGTTATTATCATCGATCACCCCATCGATCTCCTGACGCAGCTCGGGCAGCGCCATCAGCTGATCGGCATAATCCTGCAGCGGTCCCCGGCTCAGCTCCTCCTCCGGATCCCTCACCCTGTCGTCCCGCTCCTTAAGATCCCGAAAAAAATCCTCCGTCTCTTCGGTAGAGCGGAGCACATTATCGACCTCATTAATCTCCTCAATGCTCAAAATGAGCTCCTTTTTTGCCCTCTGCAGATGAGCCTCCAGCTTCCGGGGGCAGAGCAGCGGAGGTCTGCCCTTCTCCCGCATAATCTTCGCCCCCTGCCGGGCTTCGGCAAGCCTCCTTTCCACCACCCGTTTCTCTGTCAGCGGTTCAAGATTCTTGATTTTATCTTTTCCGGGATAGGTCGAAGCCTCCCCCGCAATCATATTTTTAATTTTACCGTATTCCAGCTTATCAAGACTGTACTGATGCAAATAAATTCACCCCGGTTTCCCCGTCTCATAGTCTTATAATTGAACTTTTCTTGTTATTCCTGTTATTATTATTTATCATTAATTATCCATCAGTTATCATCAGCAATCATAACTTACGATCAACCACTATCATTATTCCTGATCAACTATCAAAACTTATCATCCGCGATCT
>PWFW01000228.1 GCA_003554225.1 Halanaerobiaceae bacterium
ATTTATCGTTACCATCAGTATTTATCGTTACCGTTAGGATTTATCATTACCATCAGTTTTTATCATTACCGTTAGGATTTATCGTTATTATTAGGATTTACCTTTACCAGAGAGAACTGTTTAAAATTAATGAGGTGATCTTTTGAGCAAATTGATTATAGCCTGTTCGCTGGAAAACTGTGTTCATGTTGGAGGTGTGATGAATTTTCTCCGCCTGGCAGAAGAGAAAGGTTTCCAGACCCATTTTCTCGGTCCGGCAGTTCCGGTGGAAAACTTGCTGGATGCTGTGGTTGAGGCTGACCCGGAGTATGTGGCTGTCAGCTACCGGCTGACTGCTGAAACCGCCAGCAATGTGTTTCAGAAACTTAAAGCTGCCATAATTGAGCGAGGTCTGCAGAGGTATAAGTTTATTCTGGGAGCAACAGAGCCGGTGGCCAGGGAAGCAGCAGCCTTTGAGATATTTGAGAAAATATTCGACGGTCATACAACAGCTGCTGAGGTCATTTCCTTTCTGGACAGCATTCTTCAGGAAAAGAGCTTTCAGTCAGAAAAGAGTTTTCGGCCAGATAAGAGCTTTCAGTCAGAAAAGAGCTTTCAGCCAGAAATGAACCGCCAGTCAAATATGAGTCTTCAGGAAAAGAACTTGCAGCCAGAGAAAGACGATCGCCTCAACCAGAAGCAGTCTCAGGAAGAGGAGCCGGGACAGAAGATGAGAAAGGCGCCGCAACAGGGGCTGAGAAACAAACCGGGGAGGAAGCTGAGCCGGGATAGAGCTCAATCTGAAGGTCTCTTTGAGCGAATAAAGAGGAAGCAGCCCCTTCCCCTGATCCGCCATCATTATGGTCAGCCTGATCTGGACATAACCCTGCAGGGAATTGAAAAAATAGCCGAAAGTGGAGTGCTGGACATCATCTCTCTGGGTCCGGATCAGAACACCCAGGAGTTTTTCTTTGAACCGGAAAAGATGAAGGAGGAATTGAGCGGTGCCGGCGGGGTACCGATTAGGAAGGTTGAAGATTTTAAAAAAATCTATCAGGCCTCCCGGCGGGGCAATTATCCCCTGCTGCGCTGTTACAGCGGCACCAATAATCTGATCAGGATGGCTGAAATTTTGCAGAGAACCATAAATAATGCCTGGGCTGCAATACCGCTGACCTGGTACAGTGAGCTGGACAACAGGAGCAAACGGGATCTTCTGACTGCCATTAAGGAGAACACCGCCGCCATGAAATGGCACGGCGAGAGAAACATACCGGTAGAGGTCAATGAATCCCACCACTGGAGTCTGCGGGATGCACCTGATGTTATCGCCGTGGTGATGGCCTATCTGGCGGCCTATAATGCCAGGAAGAATGGAGTCAAAAATTATCTGGCCCAGTATATGTTTAACAATCCTGCCGCTACCGGCTATCAGATGGATATTGCCAAGATGCTGGCCAAGCAGGAGCTGATTGCCAGGCTGGTCGGGGGTGAAACAGAGGAAAAGGGAGGAATGAGAAAAGAAGCGGCCGCGGGTGATAATTTCGGGCATGAAGCTATCTCACAAAAAAATAAATATAAAAATAAATATAGAAATAAACATAAAAATAAACATAAAGATAAAAACAAAAATGAACAAAAAAATAAATTTGAAGTAATTACCCAGGTCCGTGCCGGTCTGGCCAGTTTTCCGGCAGATTTTGACAGGGCCAGAGCTCAGCTTGCACTCTCGACCTGGCAGAGCATGGTGCTGAAGCCGGATATAGTTCATGTGGTAGGTTATACCGAGGCAGATCATGCAGCCCGGGCTGATGAAGTCATTAAAAGCTGCCGGATTGCCGGGCATATAATCGAGAAGTCGCTGCAGGATTATCCGGAATACAGTGGGCTGGAACGCATCCAGTCCAGAAAGGCAGAGCTGATAAGGGAAGCGGACCTTCTCCTGAACACCATCGAAAGCTTATACGGAGATATCTTTGACGATCCTCTGGCCAGTCCTGAGGCAATTTCTCAGGCCATCAAACAGGGGCTTATCGATGCTCCCCATCTGAAAAACAATCAGGCTGCCCGGGGAGAGGTCAGTGTCAAGATTATCAATGGGGCAGTTTACAGCTATGATTACAGCGAAGACCGCATTATCAGCGAGGAAGAGCGCCTTGAAAGATTGCTAGAGGATTAATAACTGCTGAGAATTAAAAGTCTGCTTAAAGAATTGAACTGCTGAGAATCATAAGTTTGTTTATAGAATTGGACTACTGAGAATCATGAGTCGGCTTATAGAATTGAACTGCTGAGAATTTAAAAGAATGATTATAGAATGATTATAGAATAAGACTCCTGAGGGATGAATAAATATCATAAAGCACGTAACTCCTGAGGGATGAATAAATATCATATAAGGACGCAACTTTTGAGGAATTAATAAATATCTTAAAGGGCGCAGCTGCTGAGGGATTATATTTTAACCATTATAAATTTCGGGGTGATTGATTTGTATCTGCTTTTATTTTTAATTGCTGGATTTTTGCTATTCCTTTATTTCTACACAAACACAGTGACTGAACAGGAGATAGATATTTACTTAAATAATGAGCTAAATAGAGAGGTTGACAGTCATCAATCCCGGGGGCGTGCTGAATCTAACTTTACTATTCTACATCTCTCTGATTTTCATTTTACCAGAGAAAGTCTTCTGGAAGATAAGATAAAAAGGAAGGTTGCTGAACTGGATTATGATTTAGTGGCATTAACCGGAGATTATCTCGAGGATCGCGGTAACCTGGCTGACTTTTTTAGATATCTGGATAGTTTAAATTTTGCTGCTCCGGTGGTTGCAGTGGCGGGAAATCATGATTATAATAATCATTTTAATGACTTAAAGCTGAGGTTTGAGAGCCGGGGAATAAAATTTTTGCATAATGAAAGCCTGACCTATCATTGTGATTCCTGCAGGATAAATTTAATCGGAGTTGGCAGCCCCAACCGCGGCAGAGATGATCTGGAAACGGCTTTGCAGAGGTGGAGGCCAGCACGGGAAAATTTTATTC
>PWFW01000260.1 GCA_003554225.1 Halanaerobiaceae bacterium
AAAAATTCATTAAACAGGCCAGTAAAAAGGGCATAAAACAAACCAGAAAGAAGAGCAGCAAAAAGAACAGTAAAAGGTCATTAAAGAGAGCAGCAAAAAGAGTAGAAAAAGAACAGCAAAAAGGTCATTATAAAGAGAATTAGAAGGAGTGAGAGAAACTGGATGAAATAGCCCGTTTGAAAAAGCAGAAAATATCTGAAGAGATAGATCTGGACAAGAAATATAATAACGTTAAAACTGAAAGAGCTTATACCGCCGTCCGCAAATATGGCTGGCTGGTTTCCATTCTGATCGGGGTAGGGGGGCAGTTTTACCCTTATCTGGGACTTTTGGTTGTCCCCATCATGTTATCACTGACAGTAATGAGCGCCTTTAAGGGCCTGTACTGGTGCGGCAACTTCTGCCCCCATGGAAGTTATTATGATGTACCGCTTTTGAAAATCAGTCCCATTGATAATATACCCGATTTGCTGAAAACCAGGTTAACAGGAATTCTGATCTTTGTCTTCTTCATATTAAATTTTTCCACCGGTATATTCTCTGCCCTGCAGGCAGAACCGGGTACCCGACTGGCCCGGGTTGGAGGTGTTATGGCGAATGTTTATCTGGTGGTGCTGGTAGCAGCCACTCTGCTGGGAATCGCGATTAATTCGCGAGCCTGGTGCTGGATCTGTCCGATGCGCACACTGCAGCTGGCGGTTTATCAGCTGGGCAAAAAATTGAACTTAACAGCGGAATCTGACCAGACTGTCATAATAACCAGCGCCGAAGACTGCCGGGAATGCGCACTCTGCAGTCAGGTCTGCCCGATTGAGCTCAAACCCTATCCTATCTTAAGATATAAACAGGAAAATAATTATCTGGAAGAGCCCAACTGCATGCGCTGCCGGGTCTGTATCGAAAACTGCCCGGTAGATATACTCAAACTGGAAAAACCGGAGAGAACAGACTGAACCCAGGCAGCTGTGCTTTGTTTGGACTCAGGTAGTTATTTTTAAAATTAGTCTGAGGAATTAACCGTAGGATTAATCCAGATATAAGTTTTAAAAGAGAAGCAAACAGGAAAAATCATCTGTTAACCCATTTAGCTGGTGGGAAAAGACATCTCATGAGATTGAACTGTGTGGTTGGCCCAGAAAAGACATCTCATGAGATTAAACTGTGTGGTTGGCCCAGAAAAAACACCTCAAGAGATTAAGCTGTGTGGTTGGTTCAGAAAACATCTCAAGAGATTAAGCTGTGTGGTTGGTTCAGAAAAAACATCTCAAGAGATTTACCTGTAAAGTGATTTGTTAGAAAAAATTCCCCAAAAATCATCTGAAAGCAGTTAGAAAGAAAAGACCCCAAAGAAATCAACTTAAGTAGTTATCTGAATGAGTTATCCGGAGCGCTTAACAGAAGGAGCTATCTGGAAGATTTTTCAGGAAAGCAAGTAAAGTGCTTTAAGGAGGTATAAATCGGGTGAGAGCTATTGCAGGAATTTATGGCAAAGGAGATTCAGAGACTGAAGAGCTTTTGGAAGAGATGCTGAAGAGGATGTCCCATCGAGGAAAACCCCGTAATATTATCCGGGGTGATAACTTTGTTCTGGGAACTCTGGGAGAAGCTGACTGCTGGCAGAGCAGTCAGAATAAAAACCGGGCAGTTCTCCGAGATGGTCAACCCCTGAGACCGGAGAACAGCCAGCAGCTTTTTTCCCGGCTGGCAAGCCTGCCAGAAGATACAGCAGCCAGAGATGTTATTCAGGAGCTTAACCCGCCCTGCTGTCTGGCGGCGGTAACCGAAATCGGACTATTGCTGTCCCGGGATCAGCTGGGTTTAAGTTTTCTTAATTATCTTATCAGCGAAGATATCATATATTTTGCCACAGAGATGAAAGCCCTTCAGGCTGTGTGTAATCGGGAACCGATCAGCCCGGATAATAAAATTAGAAAGCTATCCCCCGGCACCATTCTCAGCTCTGCCAGTGGCGAAGTACTTAGTTTTGCAGAAGAATTTTTACCGACGAAATCAGTAAAATCAGCAAAAACTGATAGCCCCGGGAAAAACTCCTGGACTGATGGAGAAATCGATGAATATTGCCATCAGCTTGAAGAACTTCTTCAAGCTTCGGTGAAGGATAAAATTGAGGCGGACCGCCAAACCGGCCTGCTGTTAAGCGGCGGGCTGGACAGCAGCATCATTGCCGCCCTGGCAGCTGATGAATCTGATAGAACGCTGCCCTCTTTTTCGGTGGGGGTAGCCGGCAGCCCGGATTTAGAAAACGCCCGCCTGGTCGCTGAACACCTGGGCACCGATCATAGGGAATATCTTTATGGCGAAGATGAGATGCTGGAGGTCCTGCCTGAGGTTATTTATTATCAGGAAACCTTTGATGCTCCCCTGATCAGAAGTTCTGTGCCAAATTATCTACTTTCTCGCTTTGCTGCTCAGGAGGGTTGTGAGGTTCTGCTGTCCGGAGAGGGGGCCGATGAGCTTTTTGCTGGCTATGATTATCTTAAGGAGCGGGAAATTAGCGAGATCAACAGTGAGCTCAGAAAACTGGTGGAGGCCCTCGGTCAGGTTGGTTTGCAGCGGGTTGACAGGATGAACGCCGCTCAGGGACTGGACTGCCGGCTGCCTTTTTTAACTCCGGAACTGGTTGAGTTTGCCCTGACAATCCCCCCGGAATTAAAACTGAAGTGGGATAATTCCCGCAAGGAAAAAGATCCGGTGGAGAAATGGATCCTGCGCCGGGCCTTTTCTGATTATCTTCCAGATGAGATCGTCTGGCGAGATAAGCAGATGTTTGGTGAAGGCAGCGGCTCAATTGACCTCTGCCAGGCCTTAAACCGGCGGGGAGAGATTGATGTTTACGGTGAAACCATAGAACTTGCTGATAATCTCAGCGGAGAGGGTGTTTATGGTGAGGATATCAGGCAGCAGCTTCTGGAAGAGGAGGGTGTGCTGGTAAGATCTCAGGAGGAGTATTTTTATTATCTTATTTTCAAAAGGTTTTATCCCGAACCGACCAGACT
>PWFW01000248.1 GCA_003554225.1 Halanaerobiaceae bacterium
CTCCACCGCCTGAGACAGGCCGGCTACTCAGCCGACCGGGACTACGGCGGCCGCAGCGTCGGCAGCCAGATGAAGGATGCCGACCGCAAAAACAGCCGCCACTGCCTGATTATCGGCAGCGAAGAACTAAAGGCCGGCGAGGTAACCCTCCGCGACATGAAAAGCGGAGAGGAAGAGGCAGTCCCCCTGGATGGCATACTCGAGCATTTGAGCGGGATATTTAAAAACAGTTAGGGCGATAAATGGCCGGTACCGGGTTCCATGACAAATATCGACACAATTATGGCCCGACCTTTGAAAGGTATCTTTACAGTTTTATCAATTAGCAGAAACAAAATAACAAAATAATTTAATCTGCCCATTACACCGTTTATATTTTTTTTCTGAATATATTTTTTGCAATATATACAAACATGTAAACCATTTTATAAATCAGCATAAGAATAAAAAAATCAATTAAAAAATCAATTAAAAAATCAATTAAAAATTCAATTAAAACAGTAATGGCAAAAGCATTATTCTGTACCGGGAGACTATCTATTTTTTAGGCGCTACCTCCCGGTACAGTTATTATTTTAGTTTTTATTTTATATATTTTATATTTTACTTTATAAATATGCTGTGCTTTTTCAGCTGTTGTTGACTTGCCGGGAGGCATAAGGGTTTATCAAGAAAAATTACAGGATTAAAATAAAACATGTTCGATATCCCGTTATTTATCGAATATATGTCCATTTACATCACTTACATAATAATCTTAAAAATGAACTTAATATGAGTTCAAGTTTTAAAATAACTTCAGGATGACTTCAAAATGACCTCTAGAATCAAATTTACCTTGAAAATTTGCAGAAAAATTTTCATCTATTGTTGTTTCCCAGAGGGGCATGGCGGTTTATCTACAGATGAACTTAAAATAACTTCAAGAATTTATTATAATCTCAAGATGACCACAAAGATTTAAGATAGCCTTAAGCTTCAAGATGATTCCAAGAATACAAAATCAAGTAAATCCAGCAGTTCTGCAGCGTTCCAGCAATAAAACAGTAAACCGGGAGAGCAAACAGCAGCAGAGCTTGGAAAATCAAATTATTTAACCTGAAGAGCATGATAAGGAGAGTGCGATAATGAATTTGTCAAATCAAAGCAAACTAACAAGAAGCCACATTTGCAGTCAACTTGACAGTGAAATGATAGGAGAAGAGACAGTGGTAGCCGGCTGGGTGCAGCGGACCCGAGACCATGGCGGTCTGCTCTTTGTCGACCTCCGGGACAGATCCGGTCTGGTACAGCTTGTTTTCTCAGAAAAAATTTCAGCAGAGGCACTCACGCTGGCTGAAAAACTGGGCCAGGAAGATGTCATCGCCGTCCGGGGTCTGATCAGAAAGAGACCTGAGGAAAATATTAACCGGGAGATTCCCACCGGGGAGATTGAAATAACGGGAGAGGAAATGGAGCTTATTTCCCCTTCAGAAACACCGCCCTTTTTAATTGAAGACAATGTCAATGCTGGAGAGGACCTGCGGCTGGAATACCGCTATCTAGATCTCCGCCGACCTGAGATGCTGGAAATTATCAAAACCAAACACCAGGCTATGCAAACCATCAGGAGATTTCTCAGCCAGCGGGATTACTGGGAGGTAGAAACCCCGATTCTGACCCGAAGCACACCGGAGGGAGCCCGGGATTACCTGGTTCCCAGCCGTCTCCATCGGGGAAAATTTTATGCCCTACCCCAGTCCCCCCAGCTCTTTAAACAGGTTCTAATGGCCTCGGGCATTGAGAAATATTTCCAGATAGCTCGCTGTTTCCGGGATGAGGATCTCCGGGCCAACCGCCAGCCAGAATTTACCCAGATAGATATCGAGGTCTCCTTCATCGATCTGGAGAAATTCCAAAGAGAAATGGAAGAGCTGATGAGGGAAATCTTTGCCCTGAAAGGCATTTCGCTGCCCCTGGAAGTTCCTCGCTTGAGTTACCGGGAAGCCCTGGATCGCTTTGGTTCTGACAGTCCCGACACCAGATTTGGCCTGGAAATTAATGATCTGTCCGCCATCTTCGCCGAGAGTGAATTCCGTGTCTTTAGTGGAACCATTTCCTCTGGCGGTACCGTCAGGAGCATAAGAGTTCCAGGTGGTGCTGAATTCAGCAGGAGTCAGCTCGACAGATTGGAGGATAAAGTTAAAGAGCACGGTGCTAAGGGTCTGGCCTGGCTGGTCTTCAGCGAAGAAGAAGTCAGCTCACCCATCGCCAAATTTCTCAGCCAGGAGGAAATTCAGCAGCTCAGAGAGGAACTAAATATATCAGCAGGTGATCTGCTTTTGATAGTGGCAGCAGATTATAAAACAGCAGTAACCTCCCTGGGCCAGCTCCGCCTGGAACTGGGCCGCCAGCTGGATTTAATTCCTGAAGAAAGCTATGATCTCCTCTGGGTGGAGGATTTCCCCCTCTTTACCTATAACGAGGAGGAAGAACGTTTTGAAGCCGAGCATCATCCCTTTACTGCTCCGCTCCCTGAAGATATTGACCTTTTGGAGGAAAACCCTGCAGAGGCCCGGGCAGCTGCCTATGATCTGGTTTTAAATGGAGAAGAAATCGGCGGCGGCAGCATAAGAATCAATAACAGGGATCTGCAGAGCAGGATATTTTCCCTGCTGAATATGTCAGAGGAGGAAGCTGAAGAAAAATTTGGTTTTCTGCTCAGAGCCTTTAACTATGGCACCCCACCTCATGGTGGGATAGCCTTCGGTCTGGATCGAATTATTATGCTGCTGACCGGGAGAAAGTCAGTCCGGGATGTCATCGCCTTTCCCAAAACCCAGAGGGCTACATCTCCTATGACAAAAGCTCCCGGAACGGTAAGCCCGGAGCAGCTCAAAGAATTAAACCTGAAAACAATTCCTCCAGAAGAAGAATAGCCAGCAGCCCTATTTCCCTTTACGGTCATTGATGCTGCTGATCAGAAAAGCCTGAAAC
>PWFW01000217.1 GCA_003554225.1 Halanaerobiaceae bacterium
AGCATCTATAACCACATAATCTTCACTGTCATCAAGCTCGATGGCATCATAAACACAGCTTTTGATGCAGAGCATGCAGGTGGTGCAGTTCTCTTCCGTAACCTTTGGAGGGATGGTGGCAAACTGACTCTCAGCCGGCATTTTCTCCAGTGCCAGCCCCCTGATTTCTTCCAGTCTGGCATAGCCCTGCTCTGCCATGAAATCTTCAATCTCATCAACCAGTTTGCCGTAAAAATCCGGTCCTTTGAGGATCGGGGCGGTGCAGACCTGAACCGCCTGAGCACCAATCATCAGCATCTTAACTGCATCAATCCCCCGGCTGATACCGCCGACTCCGATAACCGGAATATCAACACTGGAAACTGCTTCGTAAACCGCCCTCAGAGCCAGGGGGAAAATAGCCGGTCCGGAAAGCCAGCCATATCCCTTTTCGCTGCCCATCAGCGGTCTGCCATCCTCAACATCAAAATCCAGGGTGGGGCCAAAGGAGTTTATTAAAACCAGGCCATCCGCACCAGCCTCTTCAGCAGCCCGGGCAAAGGCAGGGATATCTATCTGTGGACTTAGCTTAACCAGCACCGGGAGCTGAGCTCCAGCTTTAGCAGCCTTGATACTCTCCACCACCGGAGTGGGGTCATCACCGAGATAATGGGTGGAAAGTTCGAGAGCATCAGCGTAGGGAGCCACCTTCTCCGCCAGCTCTCTGATTTCTTCAGCTGAATAACCCAGACCCACAATAACGGGAAGACCCAGTTCGGCAATAGCAGGATATTCCTCAGCAAGCCACTGCTCCGGCCCCATCTCTGACCAGAGTTCGGTATTGAGAAATCCTCCACGAATTTCTGCCATATTGGGTCGGGGCACCCGGGCTGCTTCCAGTGAAATGGTCTTGGTGACAATAGCACCGGCTCCCCCTTCAGCCGCCCGCCGGGCAGCCTCAGCATCCTTTACCGGGGGTCCTGCAGCCGGCATCACAGGATTTTTCAGCTCCATTCCCAGAAATTCCAGACTGAGATCAACCATATCTCTCACATCCTTTACTCTTATTGTACTTAAGGATAAATCCTATTTTTCCTGCATTCTTTGCTGCTCCAAAGCTGCTTTGATCATTTCCGGTGTCACCGGCAGTTGATAAAATCTAACTCCTATGGCATCATAAATAGCATTAATTATTGCCGGAGCGGTGGGAATCATGGCCGGTTCCCCAACCCCCTTAGCTCCAAAGGGTCCATCGGTATCCTCATTCTCCACAATTACAGTCTCAACCTCGGGAACATCTACGGCAGTGGGCACCAGATAACGGCTCATATCAGGGTTAAGAGTCCTTCCCTCTTCAATTATCTGTTCTTCCATCAGAGCCATCCCCAGGCCCTGGGCGGTTCCTCCTTCAACCTGGCCTTCAACCCCTATGGGATTAATTGCTTTACCGGCATCTATAGCGCTGTAAACTTTTTCTACCGTAACCTGACCGGTTACCGTATCAACTGCCACCTCAACTACCTGGGTATGAAAGGTATAGCCAACATAAACCTTCTCGGCCTGGCCGGTCTCGGGATCGGGCTTGTAGGTTTTTGGGAAAAAAGTTCCCCTGCCTTTAAGCTCAATACCCCGTTCGGCCAGCCTTTCCCTGAGCTCCCAGATAGTCATCTCATCCTCAGGGTTAACATGGGAAAAAATTCTGCCATCTCTGGTACCCATTTCGGGATGATTGGTTGTAAATTCCTGGCTGGCATGGTGATAAATGCTGCCCAGCAGGTCCTCTGCTGCCTCTTTGACAGCCTGACCGGTGAAGTAGGTCTGCCGGGTAGCTGAAGTTGAGCCAGCATTCTGGGTGGTATGGGTATCACCCTCTATTATCTCAAAATGTTCGGGAGCCAGCTTCAAAACCTCAGAAGCAATCTGTACCGCCACGGTCTGGACTCCCTGACCGACATCGGCAGCCGAAGTCCTGATTAAAATTTTTCCCCCAGTGACAGGTTCCACCGATGCTATGGAGTGATCGGGAAATCCTTCTCCGTAACCAAAACCAAACATAATTGTTCCCATTCCTCTGCCTCTTTTAATCATCACTATCATCCTCCTGCCAGCCGCTGATTCTCCGTGCTTCTTCTATCGTCTCCCTGACGTTCACTCCGTGGTTAAGCTTTTCTCCCCCCGGAGTGGTTGATCCTATCTGATAGGCATTCTTCATTCTAAGGTCAGCCGGATCCAGCCCCAGCTCTCCAGCAATTACATCCATCTGACTGTCATAGGCAAATGCCATCTGGGTAGCTCCAAAACCCCTCATGGCACCGCAGTAGGTATTATTGGTATAAACTGAATAGCAGATAGCCCTGACATTGGGCACCTGAAAGGGGCCTGTGCAGTGAAACATAGCATTTCTGACAACCGCCGGTCCGCTGGAAGCATAGGCACCGGTATCGAGTATGAGCTCGGTCTGCCAGGCTGTTAAAAGACCTTGAGTGGTAACTCCGGTTTTATGTCTGATGATGGCAGGATGGCGTTTGGACTGAGCAATCATCGATTCTTCCCGGTTGTAGATAAGCTGTACCGGGCGCTTTAATTCCCGGGCCACCAGAGCCAGATGAATATGAACAGAAATATCCTCCTTTTTTCCAAAGGCTCCCCCGATAACCGGCTGTTTAATCCGGATCCTGTCCTTGGAAATCCCCATGGCCTGGGCAACATCGGCCTGGGTATCATGAAGCCACTGACTGGCAGCCCAGATAATTATTTCTCCGCTCTCCTCATCATAATCAGCAATCCCTTTCTCAACCTGAAGGGGAAGCTGTTCGAGGAACTGAGTCTGATACTCCCGTTCCACAATCAGATCAGCTTCAGCAAAACCCTTCTCCACATCACCCTTTTTAAGGTAATTATCAGAGAGAATATTGTCACAGCAAATCTCGGGATCGAGATAATGCGTTACCTCAATCTCGTGGCCTTCATGAATCTGAATACAATC
>PWFW01000106.1 GCA_003554225.1 Halanaerobiaceae bacterium
AAGAAAGACCGGGAAGAGTTAATCAGGAGTCAGATTGACAGCATGTACCGTTTTTTGGTTTTGATGACCTTTATTTTAACTGGAGATAAAATAGAATTTGAAACCATTTCAGCAGAAAATCGTCTTCTGCCCCGCATTGAAAAGGACTGGCAGAGCTGGCAGCGGGCAGCAGGAAATTTTCAGCGGCTGGACCTGATTAGAGAGCTTTTTCTCTTTATTATGACAGCCTGGAATAATACGGCAGCAAAAAGAGTTTTAAAAAATAAAAGCCGGGAAGAGATTCAGGATTTAATTAAGGAACAGGGAATAGAGAAGATGATTTCATCTCTGGAAGCTCTCAAGGAGAAAAGCAGTCCGGGAGCGCTCAATCTGGAAAAAAGTATGGAGGATATGGGTGAAAGCCTGAGTTTGTTTTTGATCAGATTCAAGGACAAAATAACCAGGGCTGAGAAAAGCTTTAGCGAAGAACAGCTGGCTGAGATGGTGGCAGAGCTTGATGCTTCGCTGGAGAGAGGTAGAATCAATCATATTTACAAAAACTTTGACAGTGAGCTGCAGGGTACTTTTTCTAACCGCTATATTCCTTTTAAGGTGAAGGAGGAGCTTAAGAATAAGTTATTCCGGCAGCTTTTAAAGAGAAAGCTTAGAGAAAAATTTGCCCTTTATGGCGGTGATTTTACTCTGAAAGACTTAAGGGAGGGTAAGGGCAGCAGACTCCCGGCTCTGGTAAAGGCTGCTCTGGAGATTGAGAGAAGCCTACGGGGAAGTCTTTATCTGGAGGAGATTGAAAGCAGAAAAGTAGAGCTGCTGGCAGATCTTTTTGCTGAATGCCTCGAATACAGCGAGTATAGTCAAAAAGCTGGCGATATCTGGGGTTGAAGTCTGGAGATTTGTGAAGGTGGGCAGTTTTAAAATTTTATTTATCATTCAGGACACTCCTGACTTTTGGGAGTGTCTTAGTTCATTCATAATAATTATTAATATTTTTTTGAAAAAGCGCCGGATAAAAAAAGGAGTTCAGAACTTTTTTAAGAAATAATATAACAGCGGGATTGCTGATGAAGATAATTTTTCTAAATATCAGAATTCTAAGAACAGGAATAATAATTGATTAATTAGAAAGTCAGTCAGCCGATCTCAATTTTTTATGTCGGAGGATTTATGGAGTTTATCTCAGGGTATGACTGGGAAATGATCTTCAAAAACTGAAAAGTGGTGATATTCCGATGAAAATTTATGAACATATGGCCAAAGAGATCTTTGCCCGCTATAACATACCGGTTCCGCAAGGAGAGATAGCCACCAGTCCTGAAGAAGCACGCCAGGCAGCCAGCAAGCTGGGCGGGCCGGTAACCCTGAAAGCTCAGGTGCTTGTAGGTGGACGGGGTAAAGCGGGGGGAATTAAATTTGCCGATGATCCCGAGGAGGCCTGTCAGCTGGCAGAGGAGCTTTTTGCCCTGAAAATTAAGGATCTGCCGGTTAAAACTCTGCTGGTGGAAGAGAAGTTAGCCATCGAGGAGGAGCTTTACCTGGGCTTAACCATTGATCGCTCAGCTAAAAAGCCGGTTTTGATGCTCAGCACCGAAGGTGGGGTTGATATTGAAGAGGTTGCCGCCGAAACTCCTGATAAAATAATCAGCAGTCATCTGGAACCGGGACAGAAATTTGAACTCTATCAGGCCCGGGAATTGATATCCCGACTTGATATTCCCAGCAGCCTGCTGAATAAACTGAGCCAGCTGCTCAGCAATTTATACCGCCTCTATCAGGAAAAGGATGCTCAGATTGCCGAAATAAACCCCCTGGCTCTGACGACAGAGGGTCTCTGTGCCGCTGATGCCAAGCTGGTTATTGATGAGGATGCCCTTTTCAGACAGAAGGAATTTAAGGCTGAGGGGGATGAGCTGCCCTATGTTGAACTGGAGGGCACGGTGGGCTGTATTGTCAACGGCGCCGGTCTGGCCATGAGCACCATGGATACCCTGCTCCATCTGGGAGGAGAGCCGGCCAATTTTCTTGATATTGGAGGTGGAGCCTCGGCTGAAGTGATGGCCCGGGCTCTCAGCAAAGTTTCCGGCCATCCCGGGGTCAGGTCTATTTTTATTAACATTCTGGGAGGCATAACCCGCTGTGATGAGGTGGCCCGGGGGATTCTCCAGAGCATTGAAGAAGTTGAAGTTCCGGTGGTGGTCCGTCTGAGGGGCACCAATGAAGAGGAGGGTTCGAAACTTCTCAGGGAAAACAACCTGGAAGTGGAGAAAAGCATGACAGCAGCGACGGAAAAGGCAATAGCGGCAGCTAAGGAGTGGGAATAATGGCTATCTATGTTAACAGGGAAACCAGAGTTTTAGTCCAGGGGATTACCGGAAATCAGGGACGATTTCATACAGAGTTAATGCAGAATTACGGGACCAATATTGTGGCCGGAGTCACTCCGGGTCGAGCAGGTCAGGAGGTACTGGGTGTACCTGTTTATGATACGGTGGCCAGAGCGGTCGCTGAATCCGGAGCAGATACTTCGGTTATTTTTGTGCCGGCACCCTTTGCCCGGGATGCCGTGCTGGAAGCCCTGGAGCATCTTTCCCAGGTTGTCGTCGTTACGGAAGGTATCCCGGTTAAGGATACCATGGAGCTGGCAGCGGTGGCTGCCGGCAGGGGCTCGCGGCTGCTGGGCCCCAATACAGCTGGAGTTATCAGCCCCGGCCTGGCGAAGGTGGGAATAATGCCCGGACGGGTCTTTACTCCAGGAAAGGTGGGGGTTATTTCCCGGAGTGGGACCCTGGCCTATGAAATTTCTCTGGCTCTCACCGAAGCGGGTTACGGTCAGAGCAGCCTGGTCGGGATTGGAGGAGATCGGGTTATCGGGACCTCCTTTATCGATGTTCTCAAGGAGTTTGAAGAGGATCCGGAGACTGAGGCTATTGTTATTATCGGTGAGATTGGCGGTCAGGCTGAAGAGGAAGC
>PWFW01000041.1 GCA_003554225.1 Halanaerobiaceae bacterium
AAATTATTCAAATCTTAGATACGACTAACCAAAAATAAAAGAATGAAGTGATAAGATGTTAGTAGACAGTAAAAAAGCTACTAACATCTTTTTACTTGGAGTAGACTAGGATAAAGGAGGTGTGACGGAGTGGGAAGACCCAAAGGAAGCAAGAGCGGCTACACAAGACGAAGCGCTGAGGAGAAATACGAGCTCATCCGCGTCGTATTGGAAGGGGATTGCAGTGCCAAGCAACTTGCGAAGCGCACGGGCATAAACTCGGGAACCATCAGCGCGTGGATCAAGAAATACACCGAGGGCGGGATGGAAGCACTAAAGGACGAAAGAAAGCCCGGAAGTCCAATCGCCAGATACGCCAACACGAAGCATCTGACGAAACTCGAGCAAGTGGAATATGAGAACATGCAGTTGAAGATTGAAAATGCAAGGGCTCCACGAACGAGGAGGCGGATCGGGCAAAACGAAAGCCTTCATCTAAAAAGAATACGAAGTGATTGAATCCCTCTCGGGACAATACAACATCATCAGCCTCTGCGGGGAACTCGTCATCTCAAGGCGCGGTTATTATCGATGGCGTCGCCGCAAAGGCCGGTTGAACCGTTACCAAATCAACCGCAAGGACCTCTGCGAAGCGATTCGAAAGATTCATGACAGTTATCGCTCGTATGGGTATCGCCGAATCGCGCAGGTGATTCGAAATCAAACCGGATGGGTTTTCTCGGACTGGCTGTGTCATCAGTGCTGTGTGGGAATGAAGATACGCTCCCTGGCACGCCGTCGCTACAAAAGGGCCGGAGAGCGTCATGAGATCTACCCGAACCTGCTCGAAGACGATTTTTCCGTCACGACGCCCTTCGAGAAAGTCTGCACGGATACGACAATCATCAAGCACCGGGGCCTATCATACGATTGGACCATCTATCTGGATCTTTTCAACAAGAAAATCATCGCTTATGACCTACGGCTGAGTCAAAGCGGCCATGGCATCAAAAACCACATGGGCGCGCTCACAAGATTCCTCGAAGCAAAACAACAAAGAGGCTACAAAGAGATGACCACGATGCTTCACTCGGACCAGGGCAGCATATACACTTCCCGGGTATTCAACGCCCGACTCGACCATACCATCAGACGCTCAATGTCAAGAGTGGCGACGCCCAGAGACAATCCTGTATTGGAGGCCATGAACGGCTGGTTCAAGGACGGGCTCCGCTTCGACTTTCAACTGAGGGATGCCCAGGATATTCATAAAGCTATTCATGAATACATCAAATACTATAACCAGGTTCGATTAGCCTACGCATTAAACTACAAAAGCCCGGTCCACTATCGGACCGGGCTAATATGATAAGTTTTTTCCTGTCCACTAACTCTTTACTTCACATGATATGGACATTTTTTCATGTATATCGCTTCTAGTTCAGTTGGAAGTTCGCAGAATCATTTATGAAAGGGTCCTCCGACCATAATCAGGGCATAAAAGACTGTCATACCTACTGATATGGAACTTTCCAAAACAACGCGGTTTGAAAACAAGGCACAACCGTGCGCTTATCGCAGGTTGCGCCTTGCGATAATTATCGGCAGAGACTAGTGCTGTTTATGGGTTGCTGGTCCAAGACAGGTCTTTGATGTTTGTTTGGTTGTTGGGATTTGTTTCGATTCTTAGATTGAAGGCGCCGTCGACATCTAAATCGTCAAGAACCAAAGTTTCCCATTCGCCTTCTACGGGTTCGCCGGTGCCGACCAGTTCGTCGTTAATGTATACGTCGATACCGGCTTCTCCGCTAAAGGCGTTTTCATAGTCAATTTCAAAATGGCTGATGCCACCATCTATAGTGGCTTCTAAACGTGCAGCTCCATCTTCGCTAAAGGTAATCATGTTGTCGCCTTGATCGCCGCGACCTTCGTAATAATGCCAATCGAAGTCGGTGGGACCCTCCATGGCTTGAAATTGACCATCATTGTACGAAGATTCTGTTTCCGGATAATGTTCAAACGTTTCGTTGTACGTTATGGGTTCGTCAGGTTCTTCTTCCTGAGCCAGAACGGTCACTGTATAATTGAATTCAAAGCTTTCTCCGTTATCCGCATTCGCTGTCAATACTACAACCGCATCTTCTTCACTTACGTCAGGGCGTGTGACTGTACCATCTGTAGCAATGACACTTTCATCGTCTGAAGACCAACTAATCGTGTACGTCTCATCATCTTCTGATACATAGACCTCGTCAGGAAGTGTCAAATCTTCTGTAGTTTCTTCCGGCTGTTCGAGCTCTGAATCAAGGTAACTTTCTGTTGTGAAATATTCAGTCCAGGAGAAATCCGCAATCTCTAGTTGGTTTATAGGAACATTTTTTACGGTGATTGTGACTTCACCTTCTCGTTCGAGGTCTTGCACCATGAATGAGCCTTCTTCGTTTTCAACCGGTTCCGCTGTACCGACTTTGTCACCGTCTATGAATACTTCAGCACCTGCTTCGCCGCTAAAGGGATTGACATACTCGAAGTAGAGCGCATCTACACCATTATCCAGTGTTACCGATATTTCAGCGGCTTCGTTGCTTTGAAAGACAATGGAGTGGTCCGTTAGCTTACGATTGGAGTTGTTATTGCTGGCTATGTTGACGAAATCCCAGTCATAACCACCAGCGCCGGTAAATGTGTCTGTTTTATATTGTCCGCCAGTCGACCATCCTTCGAATGTCTCAGTGTAATCCCATTCCACCGCTTCTGCATCGATGGTCAGTTCTTTTGTCTCGCTTGTTTCATTACCAGTGCTGTCTTCAACAGTGTACTCGACTGTGTATGTGTCAGCAGGGAGCGTTTCAAAGTCAGCAGGGTCATTAACAGCGTCTTCTCCTATGACAGACCAATCGATATCACCAGTGAGGTTGCCATCGATATTGTCAGTGGCTGTGACGCCTTCCATCGGGTCGTAGGAATCACCG
>PWFW01000072.1 GCA_003554225.1 Halanaerobiaceae bacterium
GAATGCCATATGCACATATACATATTAGAACAAAGAAGATTAACTAAAAATGTCGAAATTCAATCTAAAAGGAAACGATTGAGAAGCTTCAGGATTTATATACATATTAATAACCCAATAGATGAAAAGAGACATGTAAAGGATACTAGCAGTGAGATAAACAATTCGCTTTGTATATTGCAAGTGAAAATTCGTCAGTTCCGCAAATGAAAAATCGTCAGTTACTAGTATGAACGATTAGTTATGTGGGTTTTTTGTTCGCGGTAACGATAACTGGTTCCATTCATGTTCAGGATGTGCGACTTATGTGTGATTCTATCGACGATAGCCGATGTGATTATAGGATCATGGAATATCTCATCCCAACGATCAAATGACAAATTGGTTGTGATGATGGTCGAAGCGCGTTCGGACCGTTCTGAAATCATGTTGAAAAGGAGTTCGGCTCCAGCTTTGTCGAAGGACACATACCCGAGCTCATCGAGAATAAGCAGGTCATATTTCTCGATTTTACGTTTGAACCGCGCAAGTTTATGCTCATTTTGACTTTCCTTGAGCTCAACAATTAATGACGGAATGTGCGCGAAGTAGACTTTATAGCCCTCCTGCGCGGCTTTGATGCCGAGTCCGATTGACAGATGCGTTTTACCCGTACCCGGATTGCCGGCCATCACCAGGTTCTGGTTTTCTTCGATAAATGTTAGACTTTTGATATGTGCATAGGCGTCCTGAGCTTCTTTAGGAAGTGCTTCAATCTTCAGTTCATCAAGATATTTGTGAAATGGGAACTTCGCTTGCTTGATGCGCTTTTTGATGCTGTTTTCCTTCCGCAGTTCGAGTTCATGATTGAAAAGCGAAGCCAGGAATGTTTCAAAGCTTTCGTTTTCCTTGCGTGCATGCTCGATATGTCGCTGTAGGTTAGCTGATACATAAGATAGCTTGAGTTGCTTGGCTTGTTCTGCTAGCTCAGGCTTCATGGCCGCCTCCTTTTTCTTGATAAAGCGCCCCAATGGCGTTCACTTGTGCTTTGGCGTAGTGTTCAATGCTGCGAGTGTTTTCGAGCGGCTCAGCGCTTGGTTTAAACGTGTCGCGAATGAGCCCTTGCTTGATGAGCTCGGTATTTACCCGAAGACGACGTTGCTCGAGGGACGTGATGACACGCCTCACATGGTCGAGTGGATGATGGTTAATAAGTTCAAGGAGTTTGACAAATTCTTTAGGAGCTGTGCTATAATGAGTTTGGAATATTTGTTGGAGCCAGTCGGCTGACGATCGTAGGATAAGACTACGTTTGATTGCCCCTGGCTTCTTTTTTAATGTCTGAATGTAATGCATGATATCGACTTTGTAGCGATTGCGTCCATAAATCCGTTCCAACCTTGTTAAAAAGCGGTCATGATGTATGATTTCAAGATGGAAAGGGTATTTTTTTACCGTCAGTTTTCTTCCGACCAAATAATCGGGAACACTGTAGAAGTTGCTGTCGACATAGATGAAGCCGTATTTGTCCACGTGTGCTTGTGTGAGCACGCCGCTGTCCAATGGAACCCTTTTTGGCAGAAGCTGAGGCTGCTCGCGGGCAAACGCTGCGCTTGCAGATGTGCCACTGCGTTGTTTGACACGCTCGTTCATCATCATTGTCTTCTGAGTCAAAACGGCCTGCGCGTCTCTCAGAGTCTTGAAACGTTGAATACCACTATAGGCTTTTCGCCTCAAAATCTCAACACTACGTTCGACTGCACCTTTTTCATGGCCGCTGTAAGGGTTCGTGAACCGAGGTGTATACCCGTAATACGTACTTAATCGTTTGAGCGCATCGGTCGGCTCTTTATAGCGGCCAACAAACCGTTTAAGTGCCGTTTTCGCATTATCGTAAACAATTTCTTTAGGTGCGCCTCGAATCGCTTCGAAAAACGCGATGTGCGCATCGTTGAAACTTGCGGTGTTTTCAAGCGTGTAAAGTCTTGCGAACTGATAATTGGAATACCGTAAGGTGAACACGGCGATGAAGTAGCGTCTGGGCGTTTGATCAACCCCATCAATTGTCAGTGTGACTTCGCCCCAGTCAAATTCTGCCATCTCACCAGCCTCAATCGATTGACGGACGAACGCTTCCTTAGGTTTGTTCTCTAGTGAGCTTATGAGCGCGCAAATACTTCGGTAGCTGATGTCATAGCCTTCTTCCATCAATACTTCATGGATGTCGATTTTCTTGCGAATCAACTTGCGCTGTCCGCGCTGTTTTAACGTGTCGTTTTCTTTAAGTAGGAACTTAACGCGCTCAACCAGTGCATCCGTCAGTTTGTATCGTTTCCGATTTGATGTGTCGTATCGTGGTTTCGTGCTTACGTCCATAATAATACTTTCGCGTTCGCTTTCACTATTTGCTTTTACCATTGATGATTCGTGGTGTTCGTATTCTCGGATATACTTACGCACTGTATCTCGGCTGATGTGCATTGTTCTAGCGATGTGGCTTTTGCTTTTACCTTCTAGATAAAGATTGATAATACGATGTTTCTTGCTCAAAGTAATCACCTTGTCTTCCTCCATATCGTAATTTTTATCGATATGGTTATTCTATTATTTAGGTGACGACTTTTCAATTGCTGGACTGACAAGTTTTAAATTACCATAAACAGCAAGATTATTAAAGATTCAAAACACCAACTTATATATGTCATAAGCATAGGAATTGGTATGTTGACTATATTAATAGGTGAAAATCACATCTATGATTATGGGTGGTGGTTATTAGTTGTTGGAGGCATCTTTCAGTTTTCTGGAATTCTGATTGATTGGATAGTATTTACAAGAACCAGAAGAAAATCGAGTAAGGAAGTACGAACATTTAGAAAAGTAATACGTAAAATATTAAACAACGAATATGCTGATAAACATATGAATCAAGTTTCTGGGAAAGCAGATC
>PWFW01000251.1 GCA_003554225.1 Halanaerobiaceae bacterium
TAAAATCCGGGAGTGATTAATTTGCAAAAATCTGCAGTTGAGCACAGCTATTCTGTTAATTTTCTTGCAGCAGTGAAAAAAGATGAACTGCTATTGCGCCTGCGGGCCGCTCGAGGAGATTTGAAAGGAGTAAAAGTAATCTATGGTGACCGTTTTGGTCCCAAACCAGATCCCGAGAAGGTTAAAAAAATGTCTTTGGCAGGTTCAACTGAAGTTCATGATTATTTCTCAGTCAGACTGCAGGCTTCTTCCGGTCGCCTCAGGTATTATTTTTATCTGGAGGACTGGAATAATACTAAATTCTGGTATTCGGAAAGGGGTCTGACCCGGGAGAGGCCCTGGGGCTGGAGCGGAGGATATTTTCAATTTCCTAAAATTAAAGAGGAGGATCTCTGGCAGGCTCCGGACTGGGCCCGGAATGCTGTTTTCTATCAAATTTTTCCCGAAAGATTTGCCCGCAGCAGTCAGGATAAAAAAATTACCAGCAGGGGAATAAAACTGACTTCCTGGGGTAAAAAGCCGGATCGCCATACCTTTATGGGCGGGGATCTCCAGGGGATAACTGAGAAGCTTGATTATATCAAGCAGCTCGGTATCACTGCTATCTATCTGACGCCGATATTTCAATCTCCCAGCAATCACAAATATAATATTTCTGATTATTATCAGATTGATAAGGACTTCGGCAGCAAAGAGGATGCCAGAGAATTGGTGAGAGAATCACATCGGAGAGATATAAAGGTAGTGCTGGATGGGGTTTTTAATCACTGCGGCACGGAATTTTTTGCCTTTCAGGATGTACTCAGGCGGGGAAAAAACTCCAGATACAGGAAATGGTTTTACCTGGAAGATTTTCCGGTTGATACAGAGGAAGTTAACTATCAAACCTTTGCCAGAGAAACAGCCAGCATGCCCAGATTGAATTTAGAAAATGAGGAGGTTCAGCAATATTTTCTCCAGGCTGCTGAGCACTGGACAGAGGAGCTCCAGATTGATGGCTGGAGGCTGGATGTAGCTGATGAAGTGCCCAGAGCTTTCTGGAGAAAGTTTCGCCAGCGGATTAAATCAGTAAATCCGGAGGCCTTTATAATCGGTGAGGTCTGGTACAATGCTGCTCCCTGGATGAAGGGTGATCAGTTTGACAGCATTATGAACTATCACTTGATGTATGACATTCTGGAGCTGGTTGAGAATAAATCGCTATCACCTTCTTCTTTCAGCAGCAGAGTGCAGCAAAATCTTTTTAGATACCGGCCAGAGGCGGCAAAATATCTTTTAAATTTGCTGGACAGTCATGATACTCCAAGATTGAGCTGGCGTTTTCGAGAACTGGATTCTTCAGAGATGGAAAAACATATTCAGCTGGCAGTAACCCTGCAGTTTACTCTGCCTGGCATTCCCATGGTTTATTATGGGGATGAAGTTGGTTTAACTGGAGGTCAGGATCCGGACTGCCGGAGAGCTATGATCTGGGATAAAAACCGGCAGAACTTTAAATTAAAAAGATTTTATCAGAACCTGATCGATCTTTATCATAACTCACCGGCCTTAAAAAGTGGTGATTACAGTGAGATTTATCTTGATGATGCTTCCGGAATCCTGATTTTTTCTCGGAACTGCCAGGCCGAAAAGAATGAGAGACTAATAGTTGCTGCCAACTTTTCCAGTACAACCTATACTGTCAGCCGGGAAAAAATAATGGCAGCAGGAGAAGGAGCTGAAAGCAAGTTTCACAAAGCAGAACTTATTTTCAGCCTTTCACCGGCTAAATCTCCTGTTTTGCAGGATAAGATTAGCATCCCGGGCAAAGATGTTTTGATAATTAAAATAAATTAACTTGCATTACTAATTCTGGTTGGATATACTTAAAAAAAGATGCTTTTATTAAGCAAACCCGCTGAGGAGGTAACAGAGCGATGAAGGATAAGGAGAAGGATATTATCAAAAAAGCTTTATTGCTGGAACAGGAAGGTTATGAATTTTACCTGCAGACAGCCGAAAATTATCAGGATAAAGATGTTAAGCTGGCCTTCAAAAAGATAGCCCGGGAAGAAGAGAAGCATATGGACTGGCTGAAAAATCTTTACCGCAGAATGGAAGGAGATGAAAAAGCTACCATAGATCTGGAAGATCCTCCTGAATCCGCTGATATTTTTACCCAAAAGAGGGTTAAGCCGCTGACAGGTTCTCTGGCTCTTTCGGTCTTCGGTATCAGTGTAAAAATGGAAAAGGCTGCAATAGATTATTATAAAGAAGCTGCTGCCAGCACAGAAAGCGAAGAAGCCAGGGAACTTTATAATACTCTGATAGAATGGGAGAGGGAGCATTTAAAGGATTTTCAAAGTCAGTATGAGATGCTGCAGCAGGACTGGTGGAATGAACAGCATTTTGCTCCCTTTTAAGCCCGGCCCTTTAAATTTTACCTTATTTAATTTATAGAAAGCCCCTGCTTGATGGTTATCAGGGGCTTTTATCTAATCCTAACCAGAAGAAGGGTGGTATTGCTGGATGAAGATAGTAAGGTATCTTGCTGATGAAGAAGAGGGAGTATCCTATGGCAGGCTGACTGAGAATAAGATATATAAGATCACAGGAAATATCTATGAGAGGGGAGAATTAATTCAAATTGCCGGAGAGAAATATAACCCCGAGGATATCAGGCTGCTCCCACCTGTTAACCCTCCCAACATTATTGCCATTGGCCTGAATTACCGGGAACATGCTCAAGAAACAGGAATTGATATTCCCCGGGAACCATTGATTTTCTCCAAGCTTACCTCCAGTCTGATCGGCCCTCAGGATAAAATAGTACTGCCAGAAGAGGCTCCGGAGAGGGTGGACTATGAAGCAGAGCTCGGTGTGGTAATCTCCCGGCCGGCCAGTGATATCTCTCCTGAAAAAGCAGAAGAGTTTATCCTGGGTTATACCTGCGTTAATGATGTTACTGCCCGGGACTGCCAGCAGAGTGATGGCCAGTGGACAAGATCAAAATCCTTTGATACATTCTGCCCCGTCGGTCCCTGGATCGAGACAGAATTAAATCCTAAAAATTGCGCTATAGGCTGTGAAGTAAATGGGGAACTTCGCCAGGATTCTACCACCGGAGATATGATATTTTCTGTTTATGAAATTGTTAGCTATCTCTCTCATAATATGACTCTGCTGCCCGGAACCCTGATAACAACCGGAACTCCTTCAGGGGTGGGTATGGGTTATAGTCCTGGCAGGTACTTACAGGAAGATGATATTGTTAAGGTAAAAATTCAGGGAATAGGCACCCTGGAGAACCAGGTGACCAGCCATATTTGAATTAACAGAACAGATAATTGATTATTGCAGGAGATAGCCGAGAGGAGGATCGCCTTGTATCCTTTGAAATTTAAACCCCATTATCACAAAAAAGTCTGGGGAGGACGGAGACTGGCTGAAGTGCTTAAGAAAAAACTGCCAGCCGGTCGGATTGGAGAGAGCTGGGAAGTTGCTGATCACCCCCATGGGAAGAGCATAATTAAAAATGGAAGATTTGCCGGCATGACCATCTCTCAGCTGCTGATCGATAACTCAAAGGAGATTCTGGGAGGGGAGAAGACAACAGCCCGGGGTGAATTTCCTCTGCTGGTTAAGTTCCTTGATGCCCGCCAGAAATTATCTGTTCAGGTTCATCCTGATGATAAATATTCTGCCAGAAAAGAAGGGGGAGAATCGGGAAAAACCGAGATGTGGTATATACTGGAAGCTGACCCGGGAGCAGAGCTTATTTATGGTTTGAAAGAGGGAACTACCAGAAAGGATTTTCACCTGGCAGTAAAAGAGGGAAGAGTAGTAGATCTGTTAAACAGGATTAAGGTCGAGACCGGTGATGCTATTTTTCTCTCTCCCGGAAAGGTTCATGCTATCTGCGAGGGTATTGTGCTGGCAGAGATTCAGCAGAATTCTGATCTTACTTACCGCATTTATGACTGGGGGCGAATAACTGAAGCAGGAGAAAAAAGAGAGTTACATATAGATAAGGCTCTGGAGGTTATTGATTTTTCCATTTCTGCAAACAGGCCCCTTCAGACCATATCTCTGGAAGAAAATAATGTTAAACGGGAGATACTGGTTTCCTGCCCCTATTTTACCGTAGAGGTATTAACTATAGAGCAGCTTTATCAAAATGAGACTAAAGAAGGGTATCACATCTTTAATGTTCTGGACGGTACAGGATTTCTTAGAGGGGGGAATTTTCCTGCGATTAATCTTGAACGCGGCGATAGCCTCTTACTGCCGGCTTCTCTGGGGGATTATCGGGTTGCTGGCAGGGTTAAATTGCTTAAAAGTTATCCCCAAAAGCCAGCCAGAATAGAAGATGAGCTGCTGACGGCAGGATTTTCACCTGCCAGAATTAGAGAGGTAATATTCTAACCAGCAGCAGCGGCGGCAAAATATATTTTTTATTTTTAATAAAAGCCAGCAGGCTGTCCCTTATTGGAAATTTTGGCAAAGGTATTATTTTTGCTGTTCTTCATTTTCCTCTTCCTCTATTTTATAGGGTAAAGTAATCTCGCTGGCCTTATCGATGGCAGATTTTGTGGCGGAGAAAATATGATCATCTGAAAGAAAAATATTGCTTCTCCCTATCTTTTTATCAATTCCATACCTCTGGAAGAGTTTGAAGGTGTTGTGGTCCAGGCCGCAGAAAAGCACTGCACCATCATGTTCCTGTACTCTATCAATGAATTTTTCAATCTCTTTAAGAGAGGTTAGATCTATATTTTCCACATTTCTCATGCGGATAATAAATTTTTGGTTGGGCCGATAGCTTTCACCAAGCCTGTGCTTAAGGCTGGTGGCGGCATTAAAATTTATGTTGCCGGCCAGATTTATTACAATATAATCATCCTCTTTAACATCATCAATATCCCGGCGAAAAAACTCACTATCCTGCTGCTGATAGTCAAAGTGGGAGTAGTTGATAGAACTGGTATTCTTTAAAACAAGCAGCAGAGAAACAACTACCCCAAAATATATCGCATAGTCCAGCCGGGGAGAGAGAATTGTTGTGAGAAAGGTGGCTGAAAAAATCAAACCGTCAAATCTGTTTTGAAAAGAGTCTTTCAGTTCTTTAAAGTCAAACATCCCTGCTGCCACAACAATCACCAGGCTTCCCAGGGCCGGGATCGGGATATAGGCTCCCAGCGGCCGGAAAAAAAGCAGAACCGGAATTATACTCAGCCCGGATATCAGTTGAGATAGCCTGCTTTTCGCCCCGGCCTGAAGGTTGGCAAAGCTTTTAGTTAGAGAACCGGCCGAGACAAAGCTGCTGAAAAAGGAGCAGGTCATATTTATTAAACCCTGAGACAGAAAAACCCTGTTAAAGTCCAGTTCCTGACCGGTATGAACTTCAAGAGCTTTGATTGTGCTTAAGGTGTAGATAAAACCCAGCATGGCAGTGGAAAGAGCTGCAGACCAGTAATTGCTGATAAAGCCGGTGTCAAATCTAAAGGGGTTAAAGCCGGGCAGTCCGGGAGGAAAGGCCCCGGCAACTTCCAGATTTTCCTGCCAGCCCAGAAGATAAACAAGAAAAATACAGACCAGCATCCCCAGCAAATATTGGGGAAGTCGGGGATACTTTTTCTTCAATCCCAGAATTGTTATCAAGCAGACCAGTGAGATAATAAGGGCATACCAGTTGGTCTGATTGAGATTAATCAGGAAATAATATAACTCCAGAATGATATTTGCCCCGGAGGGATGAGTAAAGCCAAAGAAATTTCCCAGCTGCCCGCTGATAATTAAGAGAGCCACACCTGTTGTCAGGCCATTAGCAACCGAGCGGGAAATATAATTTACCAGCTCTCCCAGCTTAAAGATGCTTAAGAGCAGCTGGAAGACTCCGACCATAAAGGTGAACAGCAGAACAGCCTGCAGATAATTTTCCTGACCAACTCCGGAAAGAATATTGGCCAGAGCCAGAGCCATAACATTGGTAGGACCGACGATAAGATAACTTGAAACTCCAAATATTGCTCCCGAAACCATTGCAACTATGGCAGTATAGAGGCCGTAGATAGGCTCCAGCCCGGCTATCAGGGCAAAGGCCATGGTCTGGGGAAGAACCAGCGCTGTAACCGAAAGACCTGAAATTATATCTGCTCTGATATGATGGGGGCTGGTTGAAAAACCCTGAAAAATTTTTTGACTGAGATATTTGACTAGATTAAGATCTCTGTTCATTACCCTATCACCTTCAGGAGTGGCGTTACCGGTTAATTTTTAGAGAATTCAATGTGATATCTACTTCAGCCTATTTTTTACTGACTGGATTTTCTGCTGCCGGCTGGCTTTTTTATCACGGCGGTCATCAATTGTTAGAGAGGTGCTTACCCTGAGCGCCCCTTCTTTAAAGGGGACTTCATGAAGCTCCCTGACAGTCTGAATAATCTCATCGAGATCGCCTTCCAGAATGGTACCCATAGAGGTAAGTTCATACTCAATATTTTCCCTGTTCTCCAGGACCTGCTGACAGGCTGCCACATATTTGCTTAAACTGGTATCGGATGTTCCCAGGGGAACAACAGTAACTCTAGCAATAACCACAGTTATCCCTCCCGTTGTAATTTCTCTTAATATTATAACATAATGGCAGAGTTATACAACTCAGCTTAAAGATTTTTGCTCTATAATCAATCCTGTTCCTCAAGCTGGCGGGAAATTGCTGCCATCCAGTTGCAGCGGAGCTGTCTGATGCGCTCGGGATCCAGCCAGCCTGAGGGAAAGCGCTCAAACATCTCACGCCCTATTTCAACCATTTCTTTCAAGTAGTTATCAGAGCAGCTCCCAGCCCTTCCCCGTCCGCGAGCATCTGCCATTAGAATAAGACGAAAATCCTCCAGGGATAGAGGGGAGGAGTTAATTTCAGTTAAAAGGTCTACTCTGGTTCCTGGGCGCAGTTTAAAAAAATAGTGTCCTTTCATGTGGAGCCGGGCGGCAGCCAGAGCGCTTTTTTCCCAGTCTAGCAGCACACCTAGCCGCCGGGAAAATTTTATTATGTAGTAAGCTGATTTTTTCTCATGACCGTAATGATGGGGATATTCTTCAACTGGAGTCGACTGCTTGCCAAAGTCATGAAGAAAAGCAGCATATCTTACCCCGGCAGTGAAGGTCAGCCCGGCAATGGCATCAAGAACCTGAAGACTGTGTTCAAAGACATCCCCCTCGGGATGACCGTCGACAGGCTGTCTGACATTTTTTAATGCCCAGAGCTCCGGCCAGCACCTTGCTATTTTTTCATCGGGGATACTGCGAATATAGCTTGAGGGCTTATCCTGATACAGAATGGTTTTTAATCTGCTTCCTGAACAGAGCATTCTGCTTCCCCCTGAGAGAATGACTTAAAATGATTTATTGTTCTATACCTGCAATTATATTTTATCATCTATAATTTTTTAGAACAATTAAATTTTTGCAGGAAAACCAGCGGTTAGCCAAGAAATATAAAGACAGCAGTATGATATCTTTTGATTTTTTGGTCGTGATAGACATTCACTTCGCAAATAACAAATAATTTGATTGACTTTAAAAAAATTATTTTAAGGGAGTGAAATCCTTGCAGGAAATTATAATATTTGATGAAGTTGTGGATTTGCTTCAGACGAAGACCTTTAAACTGGATTTTTATCAAAAATTTGACCTGCTGTCTGATATTCCTCTTGAAAAACAGCTTCACTTTAATGATTTTTTGAATTCAATCACAAGCCATATTGATTTCAATGATGTTATGCAGATTAAAAAGGATGCCAAGCAAAAAAAATATGTTCGGGTGAGAGGTAAAAATATAAAAAACCAGAGCTATATCAGAGAGAAGAGGCTGGCAAATTACAAGCTCAAGGAAATTTTTTATGAAGTTGTCAGTCTGCTCTCCCTCTGCCAGCAGGAGTTAACTGATCGTCTGGATAAAAAAAGGGAGGACTTTATTCACCGGGAATTTTTACCTGATGAACTGAAAGAGGTTAGCGCTCAATTCCTGGTTAATTATAATCTGCTCCAGGAGGTTGATCAGGAGATATTAATTAAAGCTCTGGAATCAACAGATGTCAGACGGGAAGTCCGGCAGGCTATTCTGATAAAAAATTGAAATTAAAAAGTTAAGCTATGCTTCTCTTTTCCGGGAACAATTATTCCATGATAATATAATATTTTGATAATAGAATATCAAAAATCACTGCAAATAAAAAAATGGCCCCCGGGGGCCATTTTTCTGTGAAGGATTAATCTGAGATAATCTGTTATTCAATCTCAATTTTACGCTGATCAGGTGAGTCTGCCTCCCTTTTCGGGAGATTTATCAGCAGCATTCCATTTTCGTAGCTGGCCTTTATCTGATCCTCTTTCACATTTTTAAGTTTAAAGCTGCGCTGGAAGGTTCCCAGAGTTCTTTCCTGGCAGAGATAATCCTCCTCTTCAGCATCACAGTGTGTTTTCTTGGTGGCGCTTATGGTTAGGAGGTGATCTTCCAGTTCAATCTCAATATCATCCCGGGCAACGCCGGGCAGTTCAGCTTCAATGATATATTTCTCTCTTTTTTCAATCACATCGGCCTGAAAACCCAGTCCCATCATATCATTCAGATAATGCTGGGAAAAAAGTCCCCCGTACTGCGGAGTTCTTCTGCCCCTTCTTTTAATTTTCTTGCCATATCCTCGAGGAGACATCATTTCAAACATTATTAACACCTCTTTCTTTTAGGTTAGATTGGTTTTTGCTTGGATTCGGTTAGCTTTTTCTGTAACTATTGCAGTAACTAATTTATTTGCAATCAATTTCAACACTAATTATATATTATCCATAAAACATATTAAGTAAATTAGTTTACAGCGAATAATAAGCAAAAATTATGAAAAATAATTTAAGAAATAATATTGTATTCTTTTGCTAAATATATTATAATATTATCAGTGAAAAAAATAACAAAAACAATCTGCCGAGGAGGTGTATTATTTTGCAGCATGCTACGCTGGCAGATACTCGTTTCTGGACCAGAACAGCAATTTTGCTGGCTTTAGCCCTGGTTTTTCAGATGGGAGGCTTTCCTCAGCCCGTGACAGGGCCGGTAGTTAATGCTGTTCTCTTTATTTCTGTGCTGACAGTTAATCCCTTTTCGGGAGCAGCTATTGGTGTGCTGACACCTTTAATAGCCTTTGTGAGAGGTATTCTTCCACCACCACTGGCTCCCATGATTCCCTTTATTGCAGCGGGTAACCTTTTGCTGGTATTTGCCTTTAAGTTTATCGGCAGCCTGCTGAAGGTTAATTTCAAACAGCCCCTCAGCTTTTCAGGACTGGCGGCAATTTTTTTGTCATCTTTGTTAAAATTTTCTCTATTGGCCGGGGCTGTTAGTTTTCTGGTAGAAGTACCTGCTCCAATATCGCAGATGATGACACTGCCCCAGCTCTATACTGCTGTGGCCGGTGGTATTCTGGCTCTGGTAGTTTATAAAATACTACCAGTTGACTAAATAGACAATATCCTGGAGGTGAAAAAATGAAAGAACTGGAAAATGAAATTTTTCTGGAAATGGTGCACAATATTCAGGAGACCTATGGATATATTCCAGAAAGAGAAATCAATCAGCTGGCAGAGAAATTTGACCAGCCCCGGGCTAAAATATATGGAGCAATTAAGTTTTATTCAATGCTCTATACCGAACCGACCGGCAAATATGTGATCAGAATCTGTGACAGCCTATCCTGTCACCTCAATGATTCTCATGATCTGCTGCTGGCTGTTGAAAATTTTCTTGGCCTCGAAAATGGCGAGACTTCACCGGATCAGCTCTTCACCCTGGAAGTGGTGGAGTGTCTGGGTCACTGTGGAGAGGGGCCTGTTATGATGGTAAATGACAGGATGTATACTGAACTGAGCAAAGGGAGAGCTCTGGAAATTTTGAAAGAATGTCAATAGGAGGGATAAATTATGGTTAAAGAGAGAAAATTTCTCAAGGGCCCCCGACTGCGTGATGTTTCAACCTATGACTTTCCCGGGTTGAAAAAAGCCTTTTCTCTGGGGCCGGATCAGATTATCCAGCAAATCAGTGACGCCAGGCTGCTGGGTCGGGGAGGAGCTGGTTTTCCCACCGGAACTAAATGGGATCTGGCCCTGCAGCAGCAGGGTGAGAGAAAATATATGATCTGCAATGCAGATGAAGGAGAGCCGGGAACCTTTAAAGATAGATATCTCTTAGAGGAAAGGCCTCTTAAGGTTTTAGAAGGTTTAATTATTGGGGCCTATGCTGTGGGTGCCAGTCACGGCTTCATCTATATCAGAGGAGAATATACCGAACCGATCAAGATTGTGAGAACAATTCTGGAAGAAGCAAGAGAAGAGGGGGTTTTAGGCGAGGATATCTTTGGTTCAGGTTTTGATTTTGATGTCAAACTGGTCCGGGGAGCCGGAGCCTACGTCTGCGGTGATGAAACTTCCTTAATAAATTCCATTGAGGGCAAGCGGGGCATATCCCGGATAAAACCACCCTATCCCATTCAAAAAGGTCTCTATGACCAGCCCACAGTGGTAAATAATGTCGAGTCTCTGGCCTGTGCTGCTGAAATAATTAATCAGGGGGCAGGAGAATTTGCTGCTCTGGGAACCGATAACAGTCGGGGTACCAAGTTAATCAGTGTAAGCGGAGATATCAATATTCCCGAAGTATTTGAAGTTGAATTCGGCAGCTGCACTCTAAATGAAATTATTGAGGAACTCGGCGGAGGAGTTCGTCGGGGTAAGGAGCCCAAATTTGTGATTCCCGGGGGTTTATCTACAGCAGCCCTTCTGCCTGATGAACTGAATTGCAGTTACAGCTATGAGGGGATTGAATCAGCCGGCTCCAGTCTGGGCTCAGGAGCTATAATTGTGGTAGGAGAAAGCCGGGACCTGGTTGATATTTTATTGAAGGTTTCTCGATTTTACATGGATGAAACCTGTGGAACCTGCTTTCCCTGTAGAGAAGGTAATAAACAGATTAATTACATGCTTTCCCAGCATCGCAATAAGAAATTCACCAGTCAGGAAGTTGAATTAATTGAAGATATCGGTGAGGCTATAGCTGCTGCAGCTCGCTGCGGGCTGGGACAGACCTCACTATCTCTGATTAATTCAATCTTTGCTAAATTTTCTGAGGAACTAATTGAGGAGGTGATTCAGGTTGATTAAGCTGAAAATAGATAATGTTCCGGTGGAAGTGGAAAAGGGAACAACTCTGCTGGAAGCTGCCCGGCAGGCTCAGATAAATATTCCCACTCTCTGTTTTGAGGATGACCTATCGGTCTACGGAGGTTGCCGCCTCTGTGTGGTTGAAGTTAATGAAAGGGAGCAGTTGATGCCGTCCTGTGCTATTGAAGCAGAAGATGGCATGGAGGTAAAGACACATTCCCCCAGGGTAAGAGATGTTAGACAGACTCTCTTTGAATTGATTATCGCTTCACATGATATCAGCTGTGAGTTAAACTGTTTGACCTGTACCCGGCAGGCCAGCTGCGAGCTGAGGAATGTAGCGGAGGATATCGGCATCAACCGGATGAGGTTAAGCCCTATTTATCGAGGACTTGATAAAGATCTGTCCAGCTACAGTGTGGTTAGAGAACCCAACAAGTGTATCACCTGTGATCGCTGTATTCGCAAATGCGAGGAGGTCCAGGGTATCGGAATCTTTGCCAACTCAGCCCGGGGACCGGAAACAACCGTGACTACCTTTCAGGATAAGGGCATGGGCAATGTAGAATGCACCAACTGCGGACAGTGCATTATTTCCTGTCCCACCGGGGCTCTTCATGAGGTCTATCATATGGATGGAGTCTGGGATGCCCTTTACAATGAGGATAAGCATGTAATTGTGCAGACTGCTCCAGCTGTTAGAGTTGCTATTGCTGAGCCCTTTGGTGCTGAACCCGGAACTGTAGCAACCGGTCAGATGGTGGCTGCCTTACGCCGGTTAGGTTTTGATGGAGTCTTTGACACCAACTTTACAGCTGATCTGACAATCATGGAAGAGGGCACTGAGGTTGTTGAGCGGGGGAAAAACAATGAGAATCTCCCGGTTTTAACCTCCTGCAGTCCGGGCTGGATTAAGTTTATTGAACATTTTTACCCCGAGCATCTAAAGAATCTATCAACAGCCAAATCACCCCAGCAGATGTTTGGCGCTCTGGCCAAGACCTATTATGCTGAAACAATGGGTGTTGATCCAGAAGATCTTGTGGTTGTTTCTATTATGCCCTGTACGGCCAAAAAATTCGAATCCAAGCGGCAGGAGATGGCTGGTGATGTTGATTATGTTCTGACGACCCGGGAAGCAGCCATGATGATAAAGGCTGCCGGTATAAATATCTGTGACCTTGAGCCTGAAGAATATGATAATTTGATGGGTGTTTCCACCGGAGCTGGAGATATCTTTGCAGCCAGCGGCGGGGTGATGGAAGCTGCTCTGAGATCTGCCTATTATCTAATCACCGGAGAAGAACTGGAGGATATTGATATCCAGCCTGTTCGGGGACTGGATGGTTTAAAGAAAGCAGAAGTTCCGATTAATGAAGAGCTTACCCTGAAAGTTGGGGTTGCTCACGGCCTCAGCAATGCAAAAAGGATGATGGAAATGATTGCAGGCGGGGAGGAGTTTCATTTTGTGGAGTTTATGGCCTGTCCGGGAGGCTGCATCGGTGGTGGAGGCCAGCCCATCTCGGCTGAGCTGAGCTCTGCTGAAACTCTAAAACGCCGGATGGATGGTGTTTACAGTATAGACAGCAGCAAAAAATTAAGGCGCTCTCACGAAAATCCGATGGTCCAAAAATTATATGAAGAATTCCTCGGCAAGCCAGGCAGCCATAAGGCTCATAAATTGCTGCATACTAAATATACTCCCCGGGGATTAAGCTAATTCTGGCTTGAGAGTAAAACACATTAAAGTAAGGGCAAAGTTCAATTGCTGGTTGAGTTATAGCAGGATAAGAAAATATCACAGCACACTGTCAAGATAAACACAATACTCCAATAGTATAGAGATAAAATAGAGGAAAAGA
>PWFW01000187.1 GCA_003554225.1 Halanaerobiaceae bacterium
CGCCCATCGTGACGATGTCCTCGTAGACGTCCGGGAACGAGGAGTTGTTGAGCCCGAGCCCCTTCGTGTACTTCGCTGGGTCGTCGCCCTTCTCCGGCGCGAAGGTGTTCGGTAAGTCGAGTTTGAGCTTCCCTGTCCGGATCTCGATCGCGTCGATCCCCACTGCGGTCATACATGGTCCTTCATACAGCGGGCTTATGGACTTGTCGATGGGAGTTACGTCGATCGTGGAAAAGAGTGGAGCGAGAAGAACATAACTGAGTCGCACCCTCGGTAAACATTATAGTAGTACGCAGTCGTATTACAAGTATGTCAACGACGGTCTCCGCGAAGATTCCGGAGGAACTCAAGCGTGAGTTGGATGACGCGAACGTCAACGTGAGCGAAGCGATCCGCGAGGCCTTGGAGGCCGAGGTTCGTCGACGGCGACGGGAACGACTGTGCGAGCGGGCGGCAGAACTTAAAAAAGACACCCAAGGCTCGGTCGATGCGGATGAGATCGCGGGGTTGGTGCGCGAGGACCGAACGGAAGGCGACCGATGAGCGACGATAGAAGTGAGGAGTCGGGTCCGACACCGGTGTTCGACACGAGTAGTCTCATTGCGGTCCTACTCGATGACGACACACCACCGATATCGGTCCTCTTCGACGGTCACGTCCTCGATCTCACCTTTTATGAGGCCGGAAACGTCCTCTGGAAGATCCACACGCTGCAGGGACGCACAACGGAACAGGAGTACGCGGAACTGGTCTCGTTGCTCGCGGACCTCCGGCGCGAAATCGTCGTGCACGATCTGGAGGAGATCGGCGTCGACACCGTAATGGACATTGCAACGGCGACCGAATTAACGTTCTACGACGCCGGATATCTCGCATGTGCTGAGGTGGTGGGAACGACGCTCATGACTGAAGATCAACAACTCGCTTCGGTAGCTAGCGAGCGCGTGCGATCGAAGCGAGTCCGAGATGTCGGCACTGGTTTATAATGGGTGAAGCCAGTGTTTTATGATGGGAATTTGAACTTTTAGGCGGTGTGCTGATAACTACTCGACTGTGACGACGTCCTCCATAACGTTGAATAGTCAAAACGGGCCATAGTTAATTCCTGTGTGTAATTCGCTGGATCATCGTTTTTATCCGGCACGAAGTTAGGATTAGTCGAGCTTGAGTTTCCCTGTCCGGATCTCGATCGCGTCGATCCCCACTGCGGTCATGCATGGTCCTTCATACACCGGGCCCATGGGCTCGTCGATGGTGGAAGTAGCGTGGGTGGAGATCGGTTAACACGCTAGAATAATTAAATACTCTAGCTGAATAAGGTCGTATATGTTAGATATAGGCCCCACAAATATTTTTGAGGGGAATAAGTACAGATACAATCGTTATTTCGACGATCTGTACGGATTTGTATGTCGGTGTTCGCTCTTATAAGCAAGGGATATCAGAGAGTTCAAATAACTAACATGGGTTCCCAATCGTTAGCTAACACTGATCAAGAGCAGACCTGAGGCGGTGAATTACTCATTCCACAATTACCAGAGATAGATGTTTGATCTTATGTTGTAATTCCTATTTGAGTAGAGGATCCGTCATCAAAGTTAAGCGTGACAACAATATCTGCATCATCACTGCCTGGATCAGCGAACGCTTCCACACCCAAGTTGGAGCTGCCTTCGAATTCTCTTAGATCAACGGTAATTTGATCTTCGAAAGTTACTGGAGGCTGTTGACCATCAATTGTGGTTCCATCGTCAGTGAACGGGCGGTCTGACAAGTCATTCTGTGTCTCAACATCAAATGCAGTCACTTCAACTTCACCATCGGCAGCGATATCAAACTCGACACGTCTTCCACCCTGTGCAATATTCGCTTCTTCAATCGTACCTGAAACCGGGGAAACCCGGTCAGCCATCGTTGTCTCACCTTCAACGATTTCGACATCAAGCCGATCGACACCATCTCCCGATGTAGCAAACAGTCTTGAATCACCGGTCCCGGCGGGATCCACGTCTGCAGAAAACGCTCCAGCAGTCGAGGTCTCTGTACTACCAAAAAATTGGGCTACTGAGGCATCAGTCGAAGAAAAATCAACCGTCGCACTGTCAACAGGCTCGCCGTCGGCTGATATGGTTCCATTTAGTTCAACTGGACTACCGGTGATGGTCCGATTAATTTCAAAGATATCTCCATCCCGCTCGATCCCGTCTTTGTTTTCAATCGCCTCTCGATCCCACAGAACGTCGAACCGTCGATCGAACTCATCATCGGGCCCGTCGACGCTTGAGAACAGGTCATCCGCCTCGCCGCCGTCCGCTCCGACGCGGGTCATCCGCAGGTCCCAGACGTCGCCGTCATCAAGTTCGATGGTGACCGTGTCGCTGGTGCTGTCGGTCACCTCCGCGTTCGGCTCCTCGTCGATCACCTCCTCCCACATCGACGGGGAGTTCGTCGGGAGCGTCAGGGTGATCGGTTCTCCATCACCCTCGATCGGCACGCGCTGTGAGGGTCCGTCCAACGTCGCCGGATCGAGGGTGGTGCGGAGTCCCTGCTCGTCCACGTCGCCGTCGAAGACGACGATGTCGATCTCGCGGGCGTCGCCGTCGACGGTTCGCTGTCCCGTGAGTGTCAGGTTGGCTCCCTCGAATCGGTTATATAAAAGCGAGTGCTCGAACGTCGTCAGCGGTGCCTCGCGGTATTCGTTGTACCCCGGCGTGTAAGTCAGGAGGCTCGTCTCGTGGGACTGATCGAGGATCGGGTCAACGTTCGAAAACCGGGGATCCGCGAGTCGAGCACTCTCCAAGCTCACATCCGGCACGTCATCCTGCGACTGCAACGTCCCCGTCGCCGGCGGCGGGTTTACCGTCAGGATGCGTGAGGGATACCGGGTCCCGA
>PWFW01000107.1 GCA_003554225.1 Halanaerobiaceae bacterium
CCTGCAAAAAAAAGACCTTCCCTTGCTCAGGGAAGGTCAGGCAGGAGTTATCAGGTTTGGGGTTGGGGGGAAATATAGATAACTCACTACATCTGCTGCAAATAATTACTACTTGATTTTAGTGTATTTTAATTATAATATAACCTATTATATTTGTCAAGTATAAATTACTCTTTAATTCTCTTTATTATAAAATCAGTATAGTTTTATTTTTAAACCAGGCTAAAAGTTTTAAATGATATATTTGTAAGAGTGCTCCTCCTCTGCCTGTTCTGTCTTTTCCTGGTTTAAGCGATTCCGGAGAGCCTCTACCTCTGCTTCCAGTTGATTCAGTTTTTCCCAGACCGGATCGGGCAGATCATCATGCTGAAGATCCCGCTCGGCATGGATTCGCAGCCCATTTCTTTTCACAACCCTGCCTGGAATCCCCACTACAGTGGAGTTGGCAGGAACGGAATCCAGCACTACGGCGCCGGCACCAATCTTAACATTATCACCAATTTTGAAAGATCCCAGGATCTTGGCTCCGGTTCCAACCACCACATTATCTCCCAGGGTGGGGTGGCGTTTGCCCTTTTCATGGCCGGTTCCTCCCAGAGTTACACCCTGATAGAGGGTAACATTTTCTCCAATTTCAGCAGTTTCTCCTATCACTACTCCCATGCCATGGTCGATAAAAAATCCCCTGCCAATCTTTGCCCCGGGATGGATCTCAATACCTGTTAAAAAACGGGCCAGCTGGGATATTAATCTCGGCAGGGTCCTCAAACCCAGCCGGTAAAGCCTATGAGAAAATCGGTGAATAATTACAGCATGCAGACCGGAATAGGCCAGCAGGGCTTCCAGAATATTGTTGACCGCCGGGTCCCGGTCAAATATAGCTTTTATATCAGCTTTGATTGTCTGCAACATATCAATCAACCCCTGAAGAAAGCTTAGTAATTCACTCTGTTTTCTTAATATATTATAACATGTCCTGGGAAAATTTCAAGGGTAAATCTCGGCAATATAAAATTTTTTTAAAAAAACAGCAGGAAAGCCTCTTTATAAAGGGCCTCCTGCTGCTTTAAGCTTACTAGTTTTTTTCATCAGCCTGCTGGAAAGGCAGCCTCTGTCTTATTTTTCATCAACCTGCTGGAAAGGGATTTTCGGAATCATTCATTCTCTGGCTGACTGACAGGCATTTAGAATATTATTCCTCTTCCTCAATCTCCTGCTGTTCTTCCAGCATCTCTTCATCAATCTCATAGAAGGGGTCAAGCTCTTCCAGTCTTTCCAGCTCTTCGGGGTCAGGCAACAGATAATCAGCCTCGGGCCAGTCTCCCTCTTCCAGATAGTAAAGGACAGCCTCTCTGGCCTTCTCCAGCTGGTTATCCATATCAAACTCTGTGTCGGGATCCAGGGGAAGCTCATAATCAGGAGTGATGCCATCCTTGTCGATTAAATTTTCCCCGGCAGTGTAAAAGTTAGCTGTGGTCAGCCTTAGAGCTGCTCCCTGATCCAGGGGGAATATGCTCTGAACGCTGCCCTTGCCAAAGGTTCTGGTTCCCAGCAGTTTTCCCCGCTCGGTATCTCTGATAAAGCCGGCGACTATCTCTGAACCGCTGGCACTTCCAGCATTGGTCAGTACCAGAACAGGCAGATCGGTGGTGTGGAATTCTTCAAAGACCTCAAAGTTCTGCATCGGGCCGTTCCTCTGTTTGATAGAGACAATTGTTCCCTCAGAGGTAAAGAGGCTTCCTACCTTGGCTGCCTCATCCAGAATCCCACCAGGATTATTGCGCAGATCAAGTATCAGAGCCTCTACTCCCTCATCCTCCAGTTCCAGCAGTGCCTGCTCTGTTTTTTCCCCGGTCTGCTGTAAAAACTGAGAAATCGAGAGATAGCCGACCCTTCCCTCGTCATATATCTCGGTTTCGGCTATCGGCACCTCTATGATATCTCTGATAATTTCAACATCAAAGAGTTCCTTATCTGCTCTTTCAATTGTAAGAGTAACCTCTGTCCCGGGCTCGCCTCGCATTTTGTCGACAGCTCTCTCCTGGGACATGTTCTTGGTTTCCTCGCCATCAATCTTGACAATTATATCTTCAGCCTGCAGTCCGGCTTCAGCTCCAGGGGTATTGCTAATCGGAGCAACTATTGTCAATCTGTCATCCCGGGTGGTTATCTGAATTCCGATTCCGCCAAATTCACCTTCAAACTCTTCCTGCATCTCCTGATATTCTTCCTCAGACATAAAGGAGGAATAGATATCAACCTCTCTCAGCAAACCTTCAATCGCTTTCTCCAGCAATTCATCACTGCTGTACTCCTCAACATGGTAGTTTTCAATCAGAGAAATAATGTTCTGGAGATTATCCAGGGAGATATGCTCCCTGTTATTATCCTCGGCATCAGCTGGAGCAGTGAAACTCAGGATTAAAGCAAGGGCAATAACTATTATAAGTGCCCGGGAAAAACGTTTTTTAATCACAATTATCACCTTCTCTTATTTTTGCTCCTAAATTTATTTCTGTTTCTTCTCACCAGTTATCAGCTTTTCTCGTCTGTCTGAACTTTCCCTTATTAATTAAATACCTATAATTGGACAATATAATTGGACAACTAAAGATTCTAATTTCTAAATTCTTGATTATTAATAACATTATATATTCTCTGCTGGCTAAAGTAAAATCAACCTAGCTCTCCTTTAATTTTCTCAAATACTGGCCGCCAGCTTCCCGAAAAACTTTCAGCAGATAGACAGGTAATATACTTACTCTTAACAGGCGGCCGGGCTCCTGGAACAGGCGATATAACCACTCCAGATAAAGCTTCTGTATGATTGCCGGTGCCCGGGTTTTATTGCCGGCGAGAATGTCAAAACTTCCTCCCACCG
>PWFW01000051.1 GCA_003554225.1 Halanaerobiaceae bacterium
AACCCTGATTGATAATCTCAGTCGGCTTGACTCCCTCATCAATTGCCTCCTGAGTTAACTCCACTACCTCTTCTCTATTACCTTTAATTACACTGTTGCTTAACTTTTCAAAATCTACCATATTTTTTACCCTCCCAGAAAATTAATTAAGTTAATCATGATTATCAGGTGAACAAAATTTTTTCTTCACCGCTCCCAGAGAATGAAGAATAACTATCGCCTCTACAGATTATCTTTTTAAAATATAATATCTGTATCCTACTGCAACCATTAAATCTAATCTCTGCCTGTGATGATAAAATTCAGCAAATTATTTCTTCCGTCCCCCCTTCCCGGCCGAAATTTTGCCTTGATGGTAAATATCTAATATTTTGACAATTACCTGATCAAATCACAAAATACTGTTCTGCCCGGCCTGACAAACAAAACAGCACAAAATGATTCCGAGCACAAACTAATCATGATTTTTGGCCTGTACTCATTTAATTAGATATAAACCGGCAAATTCCTTTTTTTAATTGCCAATAAATTTAATTTTTTTCTCTATTTTTTGCAGCAGCTCTTCCAGACGCCGGTAGTGGCTGCCCTGCCAGTAAATTTTATCACAATCTGGGCAGCGGCTGAAATCCTGATAATATTTTCTGGTAAGAGGTTCCAGGCGTTCCAGGATATCCTTTTTAGCTACCTTTTCCAGAGTGGTATTGCACAGCGGGCAGCGCCTGATCTCGGGAATCCTTTCCAGCAGTTCAAATCTTTCCAGCACCTCTTCCAGCTGATCAGCGGGAAAATCCGAGCGGATAAAATAGGCCAGTTTCACCTGACGCCGCCTCAGCAGTCCCCGGTCCCGGGTTAAAAGAATCCTGGAGGTCTCACTGGAAAGCCGGGCCAGCTCTGGATCGAGAAAATCATTGCGGTAGAGAGAATCAAATCCCAGCATCCTCAGATAGGAGGCCAGTTTTCCCAGATGGCTATCCAGCACAAATTTAATCTCTACCGGCAGCTCTGGAGTCAGGCTGTATTCGTCATCCAGTTTGAGGCTCCGCCAGACAGGATATATGCTGAGATAGTCACCGGAGTTAACAAGATAGCTAAAATCAACCGGCTCTCCCTCCAGCAAAATTAAATCTACAGCTGTATGGGGCACCCCCTGGGCTTCGATAATATCCCGGGTAGTCTGCCGCCCCCGGTATTGATAGGCAAAGCAGCTAGATATTCCAAAGAAATCGCAGGTAAGATGCTCTCCAGTTAAAAAATCCTTTAGCGGCCCATAAAATCTGAGATAGACTTTTTTCATGGTTTATTCTCACCTGTAGAACTAGCAGAGATATTCATTTACCCTCAGGGCAGCCTTAGCTCCCTCGGCAGCAGCAACAATAACCTGTTTATCTTTAATGCAGGTAACATCTCCAGCAGCCCAGATACCCTCCAGGCTGGTTTCATTGTTGTTATTGATTGAAATCTCACCCAGTTCATTAAATTCAATCTTATCTTCCAGATAATCGTTATTCGGGATCAGCCCAATTTCCACAAAAACTGCAGCAACCTTCAGATCCATCTGCTTGCCATTTTCAGCATGCTTCAGTGTCAGGCCCTCCACTTTATCCTGTCCGGCAATTTTGCTTACTCCTTGAGAGGTATAGACTTTGATGCTGTCATTTTCTCTGACTCTATCGGCCAGCACTCTATCTCCGGTGAGATGATCAAGAAACTCCACCAGATAGATCTCACAATCCAGCCGGGCTAAATCCAGTGCTGCTTCCAGTCCGGAATTACCGCCGCCGATAACAGCCACTCTTTCTCCAGCATAGAGATGACCATCACAGGTGGCACAGTAATGTACCCCCTGCCCGTTTAATTCCTTCTCCCCGGGAACATTTAATTTGCGATTGGTGGTCCCGCTGGCCGCAATCACAGTTCTGCCGCTTACCTCAATGCCGCTATTGGCCTGAAGGCGAAAGCCCTCTTCAGTCTTTTTCACCGCAGTAATCTCCTCTCCCAGCTCCAGCGTGACAGCATAATTACTAACATGGCGCCAGAAAGCCTCCATCATATCGGCTCCTTCAACCCCGGGGAGTCCCAGATAATTATCTATCTCACCTGTTTCCAGCATCTGTCCCCCCAGAGCCTTTGCCACTATCAGAATATCCAGCCCCTTCCGGGCTCCATAAAGAGCGGCATTTAATCCCGCCGGTCCGGCACCAACAATAACTAAATCCCAGTGTTTCTCATAGGCTTTAAGATCAGCAGCAAAACCAGCAATCTGATATAATTCTCCCGAATGTTTTTTATCCATCAGATCATCATAACCGCCAATATGTTGATCATTGATAAAGATCTGGGGCACTGTTTTAGCTCCCCCGGATCTTGCCTCCATTTCGGCCTTGACATCCTGGTCACCGATGTCGTATTCCCGGTAACTGTATCCCTTACTCTTAAAATAATTTTTGGCCTTCTGACAGTAGGGACACCCCTCCAGGCTGTATATTTCAATTCTGGGATCCTGTGCTTCAGTCACAGCTTAGCTCCCTCCTTTTAAGTTGATTATCTCGGCCAGATAATTTCAGCTCAGACCGCCGGCTTCCTCAATTTATATTCTAACTCAAAGCTCAATTAATTACAACTGCAGTTGAAAGCCGGACAGCTGCTAATGCTGTCCGGCGGTTTAAATAAAAAGTGCTGAGATATTACTGACTTGGGTATATCAGTTAAATACAGGCTTAATTTAATATAATACACAGGCTACCTGCTGCCCCTCCGGTCCGGGACGGAGTTCTGGTTCAGGCTTCTCAGAAAACTCGATTTTTAAACTGGAGTCCTGCCACTGCCAGCTCTCAGCGGCCTTGATTAGAGATGAGTTCCAGTCATTGAGAATAACCTTAAGTCTCTCTTCCATTTTTTCTTTTTCACTGGCAGAACTCTCCTCCAGCTTGAGAATAATATTGCGCCCCTTAACCTCCATCTCTGAAATTATTTCCAGCTCCGGACTAATATTGAGATAATCAGGTCGGGTCTGCTCTCTAACAATAATTTTTTTAACATCCCGGCCTTCGAAGCCGCAGTCCGGGGGGGCCAGTTCACAGCGGGGATGGAAACGGCAGCCATTGGGAAGATCAATGGGATCAGGGATTTCTCCCCGGGGATCGACCCGTTCGCGACCCCGGTCGGGATCGGGGATCGGTACAGCCTTCAGCAGCATCCTAGTATAGGGATGGCAGGGACTGGAAATCACTTCCTCGGTTTCACCAATCTCCATCACCCTGCCAAGATAGAGTATAGCAGTGCGATCACAGATATAACGAATCGTGGCCAGATCATGGGAGATATAGAGGATTGAAGCGCCCATTTCATCTCGAAGATTTTTCAATAGATTAAGGATTCCTGCCCGGACAGAAACATCCAGCATCGATACCGGTTCATCGGCTACAATAAAATCCGGCTCCAGCACTATGGCCCGGGCCAGGGCGACCCTCTGGCGCTGACCTCCGGAGAGCTGATGGGGAAATCGGTCGAGAAAATCCTCCGGCGGCCTGAGCTCAGCTCTATCTAAAGCCTGTTTAACTCTTTCCACCCGCTCAAAGAAGTTAGAACCAATTTCATGGATTTTTAAAGGCTCCATAATAGTCTGCAGCACTGTAAAGCGGGGATTTAGGGTTTCATAGGGGTCCTGAAAAACCATCTGGAGATTACTGCGAAACTTTTTCAGCTGCTTTTTGTCCAGTTCCGAAATGTTCTGCCCGAGATAAACAATTTTGCCTTCAGTAATATCCTGCAGCCGGGCTATCAGCTCTCCTAAGGTGCTTTTGCCGGAACCACTCTCTCCGGCCAGCCCCAGAATTTCACGATCCTTGATAGTAAAGCTGACTCCATCAACAGCCTTGAGGTTTCTCTTCTGCTTAAAAATAATCCCTTTAGCAGAGAGCTGAAAAACTTTTCGGGCTCCTTCAACCTCCAGAACCTTTTTATTCTGAGATTTTGCAGCTTTCTTTTCTTGAATAACTTCAACATCATCACCAAACCAGGTCTCCGGCAGTCGGGCCCGTTCCCGGAATTCTTCAACCCTGTCAGGAAAATGACAGCGGATGAAATGATCGGGAGCAACCTCTATTCTTTCCGGCAGCCTCTCACATTTGTCCTGAGAAAAAGGACAGCGCTCCCGAAAACGGCAGCCCTGAAGTTCTCCACCGAGATCGGGCGGAGAGCCGGGAATAGAAATCAGCTCATCAGCTGCAGCTTCCAGGGTGGGAAAGGCATTTATCAAACCCAGGGTATAGGGATGATAGGCCTGCTTGAATATTTCCCGGGTGGTCCCCTGCTCCATCAGGTGACCGGCATACATAACAGCCACCCGCTGACAGATCTCGGCCACCACGGATATATCATGAGTTACCAGAATAATTGAGGAGTCGATTTTCTGCTGCAGCTCAATGAACTGGCGCAGTATGCCATCCTGAACAACCCCATCCAGAGCTGTAGTCGGTTCATCTGCTATAATTAAAGAAGGTTTTAAAGCCATAGCCATGGCTATTACCACCCTCTGTTTCATACCTCCGGATAACTGGTGGGGGTAGTCCTGCAGTCGGCTGGCCTCCAGCCCTACCAGAGAAAAAAGCTCCTCGGACTGTTCTAAAGCCTGCTTCCGGCTGATATCGACGTGGGTCTGAAAGGCCTCCACCATCTGATCACCAATAGAATAGACCGGATTCAAAGCATTCATAGCACTTTGAGTGACCATGGCCACTTCCTGCCAGCGCAGTTTATTCAATTCTTTATCAGAAAGCTGGACCAGGTCACGACCCTGAAAATTTATCTCCCCGCTGACAATTCCCCCGTTGGCAGGTAAAATTCGATTAATTGATTTAGCCAGGGGGGTTTTGCCGCAGCCTGATTCTCCTACCAGACCGAGATTTTCTCCCTGTTCCAGACTCAGGTTCACTCCATCAACAGCTTTAATTGCTCTGCCGTTCATACGGTAATGGGTCTTGAGATTCTTCAGGTTCAGGAGCACTCTCGTTACCTCCTCTCAGGCGGGGGTTGGTCCAGACTTCCACTGCTCGGGAAATTAGAAATACTGAAACCACTGTGGCCGAAATAAAGACTCCCGGGGGTATAATCCACCACCAGGCTGTCCGCCAGGCTCCGGAGAGCCGGGCTGCATGCAGAATGGTTCCCCAGCTGTAGACCCTTGGCGGTCCCAGGCCTAAAAAGCTTAGGGTGGCCTCGGCAGTTATCGCATAACCCATGGCAACTGCCAGCTGAAGAAAAGCCAGCGGCAGTACATTGGGAGCTATATGAACCAGCATAATTCTGAGATGACTGGCTCCTGATATCCGGGCAGCTTTGATAAAGGGCCTTTCCACCAGAGAAAGCACCTGAGAGCGGATCACCCGGGCATTGGTTCTCCAGGTCAAAAGACCGATAGCCAGAATTATGATCCAGAGCCCCGGTCCAAATATCAGCACCAGAACAATGGCAAAGGGTTCCAGCGGCATTCCATACATTATATCAACCACCCGCATGAGAAAACTATCGACCCCTCCCCGATAATAACCGGAGATAAGTCCCACAGTAAAGCCAAGCAAATTAACCATCAGAGCTGCAATGATACCGACCATCAGCGCTGTGCGGGAACCATAAATAACCTGGCTCCAGATATCCCTTCCCAGGTGAGTGGTGCCGAATAAATGCTCCCGGGAGGGAGGAGCCAGTTCATTTACATAGGGATCTACCCCGTAAATATAACCAGTTTCACCTACTGTGGTAATTCCGCGGTAACCCCGCCGGGTTATTCTATCATGGGTCTGCCAGTTCTCACCATCGTACTCCTGAATGGTGCCTCGATAGCCAACAGCATAGGCCTCTTCGGGACTGATAACAGCCACTCCTCTCAGCTCCCGGGAGGAATCACTGGACATGGCAAACCACTCACTGCCATCATAACCCATAATAGTTCCTCTTTCGCCGACAGCAAAGGCCAGCTCTTCACTAAAGTAATGCAGGCCATTCAGATCCCTGAAGGTTTCATCGGTGAAGCTTCTATACTGAGGATCGCTAAATTCTCCCTGCCGGTAATGAATAATAGTACCTCGAAATCCAACAATAATCGCGTCATCTTCCGCTATAAAGTTTATGTCTTTAAGGGTGCGGTTTGAACCGCTTTCCAGCCGCTGCCAGCTGTCATCCTGCCAGCTGAAAACTGCACCTTCTTCTCCGACAGCGTAGATAGTGCCTCCAGGAGAAACAGTCAGTCCATGGATATCAAGCTCCTCATCCAGGTGCCTTTCCTGCCAGCTATTATCCTGATAAAAGTAAACTCTTCCTCGCTCACCTGCTACTATAATCATCTCTTCTGAAACTGCAGCAGCAAAGAAGTCTATTTCCGCATCCACCTCTTCCTCCAGCCAGCTGTCATCTTCCTGCAGTCTGATGACAGAACCGCTTTCTGCTGCTGCTATCACCTGCTGACTGCCGATTACCAGCTCATTGATCGGTTTTTCGCCAATAATCCTATACTGCTGCCATTCACCGCCCGGGCTAAAGGCAATCAGACTGCCTTCAATTCTTTCATTCATTACAGCTGGATTGTGAGTTGCCAGCAGAGGAGCAAAGATAGCTATCAAAACAATAATTGAAAAAATGATGGCTCCTGCTATACCAAGAGGGTCTTGAAAGATGATTTTTACCGGTTCCAGGATAGCATTCAAAAAGGGTTTTAAATATTTTAATCTTTCTCTCAGTCCCTTTTTGGTGCCGGGGTTATTATTATTCATCTTATTTTTTACCCCCCTTGTAAACTACCCGGGGATCTAGATAGCTGTATATTACATCAGCCAGGAAATTCATAATGAGAACCAGTCCCGACATCATCATAAAAGCTCCCTGGGCCATGGGAAAATCACTGGTCCGCACGGCCTGAACAATCTCCCGTCCGAGACCAGGCCAGGAAAACACCACTTCAACCACAACCTGGCCCCCCACAGCTAGACCAATGGTAATCGCTGCCTGCGTCACCACCGGCAGCAGGGCATTGCGGGCCACATGGGGGTACATAATCCGGCGCTCACTTAATCCCTTGGCCTGACAGAGTTCTATAAAGTCTTCCCCCATAACTTCCAGCATGGTATTTCTCATAATTAGCATGGGAAGTCCCAGATAGTAAAGGGCAATGGTCATCATCGGCAGGAATAAATGCCAGAGATAATCCAGGGTAAAAATTTTATCAAAAAAATGAGCAGCTTCATAGGGCAGTGTCCTCATACCACTGGTAGGAAAAATATTAAACCAGATACCAAAAACCATGATAAAGATCATTCCGGTCCAGAACAGGGGAGCAGAACGCAGCACCAGCCCTCCGATAATACCAGCAAATTCAGATCTGCTGCCCCTTTTCCAAGAAAGAAATACCCCCAGCAGAGGACCGAGCAGATAGGAAACAATTATTGCAGGTATCATTAGAGCCAGAGTATTATAAAGCCGGTCCAGCAGTATTGGAAAAACCGGAGCTCTGTAATGAAAGGAAAGTCCCAGCTCACCCTGAACAAAATTGGTAAGGTAGGTAAAATACTGGCCCAGCAGAGGCTGGTCGAGTCCAAAGCGAGCTCTGACCATTGCCTGTTCTTCCGCCGATAGGCCTTCCATAACCAGAGCTGCAGTTGGATCAGGAAGAGCCAGTCTGAAGACGAAAAAAAGCATGGTAAGAATAATAAAATAGGATAGGAGCATCTGCAGGATGCGCCTGGTGACAAATTGACCTTTGCCCATCTAATTCACCTCAGCAATCAGATAATAAATAATTATTAATAATGACATTAAAACGGAAAAATGGGGGGAACTATCCCCCCATTTTTTACCTCTCTTACTTAACAGCTTATGACAATCAAAAAACTGTTAGATTGCTTTGCAACAGTTAGGGGAGTCCAGTAGATCTTAATCTTCCGGGAAGTGCAGGACGCCATCTTCCAGGTAATAACCTGCCTCCTCCAGAAGTTCCCGGGCTTTATCGAGGTCATACTCAAACCTTTCAACATCGGGATTATGCCAGAAGGGATTGGCAGGAGAAATAACCGATGTTCCCGGCTCTCCCAGACCATCAAGCAGAACATCCACAAAGGTATCCTTGGGAATAGCATGAGCAATCGCCCGGCGGAAATCTACATCATCAAAGGGCTCAATTCTTAAATTATAGGTCATATGGTAATAGCCATGGTCCGCAACGCTAACAACTTCCAGGTGATCCTCTTCTTCAGCAGGTTCGATATGGCCTGGCTCCAATCTCCAGGCATTCATATCTACCTCTTCAGTAATAAGACCGGTAAAGACTCCCTCGGCATCGGCATAGATGATATAGTCAATTCCGTCAATATCTATATCATCAGCAGCAAAGTGATCTTCAAAGGTTGAAAGACTCTTATACTCTCCGGCATCGAAGGATTCAAACTTCATAGGTCCGCTGCCGATTGTCGGTATTTCGTCGGGACCCAGGTCCTCGGCTACTTCAATATCAGCCCAGAGATGTTCGGGCAGAATGGGAATCTGACTCATGGTTACAGTGATGAAATTGGATACCGGTGTTTCGAGATGAAAGTGCAGGGTCCTGTCATCTATAACTTCTACATAATCAAGCGGCTGATAGAAGGGACGGAAATAGGCAAAGTCCTGATCCATATAATAGTGATAGGAAAACTTCACGTCTTCTACAGTTACGGGCTCACCATCATGAAAGTACATGCCCTCTCTCAGGACTACTTCAATGGTATCTTCATCGATGGCTTCAAAGGATTCTGCTGCCCAGGGTTCAGGTTCTACATCTGGTGTTAGACGGACCAGTTTGTCATAATAAAGCCTCATAAATTTCCAGCCCCAAACGGTGGTAGAATCCAGAGGATTAATGTTATCTGGCTCCTGACTGGTTCCGATGGTCACCACCCTATCATCGGTTAGAGGGGTAACATCAAAGGGCAGCCATTCAGTATAAATTCCCTCACCGGCCATGGGCTGAAATCCTTCAAATTTATTGCGGTTAAAGGCCAGCACCTCATCCCGGTAGAAAAGAACATTAACCGGCTGCTCGGAAACTGCGATTTCCTGAATCTCATGAACCATTTCCCGGCGCCGATCGACATCAAATTCCACCTCCTGCTGGGCAAATAATTCATCCACCCGCTCATTAACATAGCCGCCGGGGTTATTGCCGCCGGGGTCAGTCTGACCGGAGTGCAGAGTACCCAGGAAATGCTGGGGATCAAGGCGCTCAACCCTTCCGGACCAGCCGGCTATGGCTATCTCAAAATCCTGCTCATTATAAAAATTATCAATTAAAGTACTGAATTCAGTCGGCTGGACATCAATCTGAATTCCCAGTTCGGCGAAATTCTCCTGAATTAAAAAAGCAGCCTCATACCTGATGGGATCATAGCCCTCGGTGGTTGTCATCATTTCAAATTCCGGCAGCGGCTCGGCCCCTGCAGTCAGGCTTAGACCCAAAATCAGCATCGGCAGCATCAATAGGATTACTATTTTTCTACTCATCTGCTCAACCTCCATTTTTTAGTTTGGTGCTATGTTAGCTTATTAACTAAAATTATATTACAAAAAACGATATATTTCAAGCAATATATTTTGGGAAAAATCACTTCTTCTTACCGGCAGACCGGTAAATCCATGTGCAAAGTTGCACACATTTCGAGGTTAGAGGTCTCTCTGCTGCTATACCATAGGTTTTTATATTACTCAAAAGCTAATTTTAGTTCCGGCAGAAAAATTAGCTGAAACACTATCAGTTAAATGAAGGAATAATCTAACTTATCCAGAATTATACCTTTGAGTAAATTTTTTATAATTAAATTAAAAAGGAGTGAAAACAGATGGATCATTTTGGTATTATTTCAATAATACCGCCTCTGCTGGCTATTGTCCTGGCGATCATCTCAAAACGGGTGGTCATGTCACTATTTCTCGGGATAGTAGCCGGGCTGGCCTTCTACACCGGGAGTCTGGGAGGGACTCTGATTGAACTGGGAGAAGTGCTGACAGCCACCCTCAGCGATGACTGGAATGCCAGAGTACTGATCTTTACCTGTCTTTTAGGAAGCATGGTGGGAATCATGTACAGTTCAGGCGGCTCTAAAGCCTTTGGAGACTGGGCAGCCAGCAAGATTCAATCCCGCAAGCAGGCTCAGGTTTCAACCTGGGTTCTGGGTTTAATAATTTTCTTCGATGATTACTTTAATACTCTGACTGTTGGATCTGTTATGCGTAATATAACCGATAAGTTTAAAATTTCGCGGGAAAAGCTGGCCTATATCGTTGACTCTACAGCAGCACCGGTGGCCATTATTGTTCCACTTTCTTCCTGGATTGCCTATGCCATGTCACTCTATGTAGCAGAATTTGAAAGGCTGGAAGTGGAAATAGCTCCCTTTGAAATGTTCCTGGAAACTATCCCCTATAACTTCTATGCTCTGCTGGCTATTATTATGGTTTTCGTTATCGCCATTACCAATCTGGAGTTTGGTCCGATGGCCAGCGCTGAAAAGAGAGCTCTGGAAAAGGGTGAGCTCTTTGCCGAAGAATCCAAGGATGAAATCCCCGGTCAGGATATAACTGACCTCTCCATCTCCGAAAGAGGCAGAGTATCTGATCTGCTGCTGCCGATTATAACTCTAATTGCAGTGACAATTATTGCCATGCTCTACACCGGCGGATATTTTGATAACGGCATCAGCTTCAGGGAGGCAATAGGTGACTCTGATGTGGCCACGGCCCTGCTCTATGCTACTCTGCTGGGCAACCTGGTGGGTATTATCTGGTATACCACCCGCAGGGTTCTCTCCATCTCAGAAGCTATGGAAGCCTTCATTCAGGGTATTAAAGCCATGGTTCCAGCCCTCACTATTCTGCTGCTGGCCTGGTCAATCGGTGATGTGGCAGGAATGCTGGGAACCGGCGAGTATGTTTCCGGTATTGTCAGCGAAACTCTGCCGCTCTGGAGCATCCCGGTTGCTATTTTCCTGGTTTCAGCCTTTATGGCCTTTGCCACCGGTACCTCCTGGGGAACCTTTGCTATCATGATGCCAATCGGGGTGCCATTGGCAGTTACTCTGGGTATAAATCCTGCTATGTGTATTGCCGCTGTGCTGGGAGGCTCAATCTTTTGCGACCACTCCTCACCTATCTCTGATACTACGGTGCTCTCTTCAACAGGCGCAGCCTGCAATCACATTGACCATGTCAATACCCAGCTGCCCTACGCTATCCTGGCGGCCATTGTAGCAGCTATCGGCTATATCCTGGCGGCCATAATGGATACGGCTGTTCTGCCGTTGATAATCAGTATAGCTCTATTAACTGCTGCTCTCTATATCCTCCATGCTCGAGGCGAAAGAGTTGATGCTTCCAGGCATATGGATGCTTAATATAACTTCATTAAACTAATGGCCCAAAAAAATAAATAAACAGAAGCAAAAAGCCCCGCCCTTTTCCGGATAAATCATTCGCAGACTCCGGTATAGGGGCGGGGTTTTAAGCTTAATCTTACTTTAGCTTTATTAATTAAAGATCAGCAATGTTTCTGAGAACATCTCCAGGCAGAATTAACCCAGAGCACTTTCAGCTGCTGCTTCTGCCTCATCTGCTTCGGTCCACTCTGAAAAACCAATACCCAGATAACCGTATCCTATCGATATCAGAGGAGCCAGCCAGAGAAAGAAAGCAAAGGGAGCATAGATAAAGGGATTTACTCCCAAAACGCCATACATAAAGGCTCCACAGGTAGTCCAGGGTATTAATGGCGAGGTCAGGGTGCCTGCTGATTCAACAATCCGGGAAAGGTTTTTGGGATGAGCCCCCACCTCTTTAAAGGCCTGGTTAAACATTCTGGCAGGAAGTATAATAGCCAGATACTGATCAGCAGTTGTGATATTAACAAAAACAGCAATAATATGAGTTACCAGAGAAATCTGTCCATAGGTTTGAGCTTTTTCCAGAACTTTTTTAAGGATAGTAGCCAGAAAACCACAGCTCTCCAGCAAACCACCCAGTGACAGCGCAATCATAGCAAGAGAAATAGTCCACATCATTCCGTCCAAACCTCCGGCTGTTAGCAGATCATCTACTACTTCCACCCCGGTATTTAGACCGTAGCCATAATGCATTGAACCGATAATGTCAGCCAGAGATGCTCCCTGAACCAGAACTGCAGTTAGGCCTCCTAGGATAACACCACCGATTAATGCCGGAAGTGGGGGAATTTTCTTTACAATCATAATAATGACAAGCAATGGTACAACCAATAGAATAGGATGAACCCAGAAATTATCTGATATTGTCATTGTGATTTCCTCAATACCGGCTGTATCAATTACCTGACCGGCAAACTGCATCCCAATTACAGCATAGACAATCAGGGCAACTATAAAGCTGGGAATTGTTACCCATAACATATGCCTGACATGTTCAAAGACATCTGTATCGCTCACTGAACCTGCAGCTAAATTGGTAGCATCGGAAAGCGGTGATAGTTTATCACCCAGATAGGATCCTGAAACCACCGAACCTGCCACCAGACCGGGTGAGATACCCAAACCGGTGCCGATGCCTATTAGAGCAACTCCGACTGTCCCTGCTGTTGTCCAGGAGCTGCCAAGTACCAGTGAAACAATCCCGGCCATCACAGCTGAGGCCACCAGAAAAATCTGGGGTGTTAAAATCTGCAATCCATAATATATCATAGTGGGAACAACCCCGCTATGAATCCAGGAGCCAATTAGAAGACCGACAGTCATTAGAATTAAAAGAGCTTTCATACCTGTCATGACACCATTGGCCAGCCCTTCTTCCATTACTTCCCAGCTGATTCCAATTTTATAGGCTATCAGCGCTGTAAAAGCAATTGCAGCTATTAGCGGAATC
>PWFW01000086.1 GCA_003554225.1 Halanaerobiaceae bacterium
CCTCTCACGGGCCCCCAGCAGGTAAATTTATCATATTTCCAGCGGGGGAGCCCCGGAAAAATCCGGGGCCCTTCTGGGAACTTCCAATCCCGCTCTCTAAATTCCTCTACCCGCAACTGCAATCTTCTGACTAGTGTATGCTTATTCACCACGCTTCCGGGCCTCCCTCCAACAATTAACAACCAGCTCTACCCCCTGGGTGTTGGGGATTTTGGCTGTTCCCCGGGTGGTTCCTATTACCCGGCTCTTACCTGTTTTGCTGGGGCCGCAATCTTGGTCCAGGTCAATGGCAATCATCATTGTTGAGCCCTTAACCTGGACCCTGATATTCTCCCCAAGATACAATACAGGGTTTTTTACTTTCTCCCTCAAATCACGGAAATCATTAAAATCCTTGTGTTCGTCCATAGACTATTCCTCCTCTTTTTGTTTAGCCCATTCTTCTCTTTTCATCTCAAATTCGACACTTTCAAACATTTCTTCTACTCCCAGCCATTTAGCTATCTGCTCGGTTTTGTAAAGGAAAATATTAAAGTTAACGTTTCGCATATAGTTTTCAATAAGACTGACAAAAATTCGAGCGTAAGAAGGGGCAGCGGAAGGTTGTTGGTCTTTCAATGCGTTCTTCATATGATTTAATTCTCGGGCAAGGCGTTCGGTCCTTTCAATGTTTCTTTCCATTTGCTCTATTATTTCATTCTTTCTTTTTTCGGCCTGGTTCTGTGCAAGCCACCGATGGGTATCTAACCTTTTCTGGTCCATCATTCCACCTCCTGAATACCCTGGACAACGCAATCGTTATCCATCGTAAACTTAAATTTTTTCTTGTCAATCCCAAGCCGTTCAATCATAAAGGACCGGATTTCGTCCCGGTCCTGTTTATACTTTTTCAGCTTTGCCTTCATCTCCAGGTTCTCCTGCCATATTTGGTTGATAAATTCGTAAATTTCGCTAACGGCATCAAGTTTTTCCTGCATTACGCTATCCAGTTGCCAATCCTCTGGGACAAAATTAACCTTCCCTGGGGGAGCATACATAGCCGAACGGTTTTCCTTTTTGTGCAATTCTTTATAATACAGTTGCTCTATTCCCTGCGTTGTCCTGCCCAGTGTTTCTGCTGCCCGGCGGAAACCTACTGCCTTCGGCTCCCCGTTACCCATTGCCTGCTTGACCTCCTCACGGATAATATCTTTTTCTGCGGCCGTGTAGGGGGCCCGGAAATGCGGATTAATCATTTTTCTTCCACCTCCTAAAGATTTTTAAAAAAAGGGGCCCTGGCGGGCCCCAGGCCTTACTTTTCATTCCACCCTTCCTCCAGGAGGACCTTGCCCCAGGGAACCTTCGGGTCGCTCCCGGGTCCGTATTGCATATAAATTGCGGCCGTGGCTATCTTCCCCAGGGCTTTCTCTGTGTCTGTTTGTTCCTGCTCCCTTGCTTCTTCCAGGTCAATTTCGGCTTCCATAATTTCTTCAAGCTGTTTTTCGTTTAGCTTGATTTTTGAGGGGTCAATCATTCCGTCTTTTTCCTTATCCCACCCCAGGTCGTGGTATAAGTTGAGAAGCCTGGCTCCTGCATCTGGTCCCCTTAATTCGGGCAGGTCTCTCAACCTGCTGGCTTGCTTATCCTTTTTGGCTTTATACAATTTAATCAGCTCCTTTCCTCTTCTTTTATGTGGATTGACCCGCACGGGCAGGCCTTTTCCGGATACCTTCTGTCGGTATCGTGTTTGCTGTATCCAATTTGTAACTGCAGCCCGCTAAAAACCTTCCCACAGTCAAGGCAGCGGTAAGTTTGCATCTATTTTGCCCCCTTTCTTAATAGGCCCCGCACTCATCGCAGCGGCCATAATCGTTATCGTATTCAACCGTTAATCTGCCCTGATAATTTTCGTCCTCTTCTTTCTGTCTCTTTTCCAGGCACGTTTTGCATAAGTCTACCCGGTCGTTTATTTGTTCAGTCTCCCCGTCTATTTCCTGGTACTCGGCACACCAATAAACCCGGGTTTTCCCGGTTTCCTTCATCTTTCCACCTCCTCTATTCCAAGCTCCATAAGGGTTTCGGCTATTAATCCCTTTTCCCAGCACTCCCTATTCCCCACCCAGATAGCTTCAGATTGGGAGGAAAAATCTTCCGGGGGGCCCAGCTGTTTCTGAATTTCGATGAGGGTATCGTAGAAAAACCGGTCAATCATATCCTTATCGTCAATGTCGGCCGGCCTTATGTTGGCCGGGGCTTCCACCTGGCGGTTAGGGTTCCAGAATAAGGCCGCACCTTCCAGGGATATGGTCCCCGCAAAAACAAATCCGTTCTCGTCCCCATACTTTTTATATTTTGGCTTCAGCTCAATCCAGATTTCGGCCTTGCTCATTATTTGCACCCCCTTGCAAGGTCCATATTGCTGGCCCCATATTCGGTCAAATAAGCTGCCTGCCCTTCGTCCCTGGCATTGCAAATTGTTTCTCGGACCCTTGCCAGCACTTCCTCCCGGTTAATTACCGGGGTTTTCGTGGTATCCTCAACCAGCAGATAGGCCTGCAAGTCGTCAAGCCCTTCAATTAAGGCCTGCACCTGGGCCCGATACTTAGCCAACCTTGCCCTTTCCACTTTTCTTTCCACTTTTTCCATTATTCCTAACCTCCTTTTTTTTACGCTTCGTCCATCGCAAAAAAAGTCCACTCCCAGCCCTGGGTCTTTTTTAGAAGGGGGCCGGTTCCCCGGCCCCCTTGCTCCTGGGCTTCCCCGTTAGAAGTTGAAAACGAATAGCCGGGCGTAGTCCAGTAGGTCTTGCTCGTCTGCTGGGTAGCGTTCCCAGTAGGTGAACCAGTCTTGATACTCCAGCCGGGCGGTTACCGGCTCTCCGTGCTCGTCCAGGTCCCC
>PWFW01000140.1 GCA_003554225.1 Halanaerobiaceae bacterium
CTGTTCTTCCTAGGTCTCTGCTTACTGTTGAGTCTCCTTGAGTTGTTAATGGTGTTGAGATTGTTTCAAAGTCGAAGCCTGTATCCTGGAATCCGTCAGGGCCTTCTATTGCAAATTCTCCTTCTGAAATAGTTCCTGCTTCGTCTGCATCGAACCTGAAGTCTCCGTCTATTTCTGCTTCTCTCTGACTTCTCCCTGGTAAGAGTAAACGGTTTCTTAATACGTTTACTGTTCCTTCTGCGTCTCCTTCTCCAATTATTCTTTGGTTTCCTGTAGGAGCTCCTCTAGCTGTACTATCTATTTCTGCTGTCCTTCCAAGTTGTGGGCTGAATTCTCTAAATCCTCTTGCGGCACCTGCGCCTGATCCTAGTAATCCTGCTCCAAGACCTACACCTATTCCTAATGCTTCTGCGTCTCTGCCTTCTGCTCTTGCTTCTCTGGATTGGTCTACTGTTGCTGCTGTAAGGCCTATACCTGATGCTCCTAATACTCCTGTTGCTGCTGCTCCTGTACGGCTGCCTATTGCTCTTGCACCTTGGATTGTTCCTCCTGCTGCTCTACCTAAAGGACCTACTGCTAATGCCATACCTCCTTCTGAGAAAGGACTGATATTGTCTGTTATAGATTCGTCTTCTCTGATCTGTCTTTCTATATCTTCCTCTACAAGTTGCTGTGTGCTGCCTTCTGTATCAAAAGGTAGTTCAAAAGGTGTAAGGTCTTGTGCCGATCTACCTAATACCTGTGAACTTATTTCAGGGTTGAATGCAGCTGCTCCACCTGCTAATGCTCTAGTGCCTAAACCTGCTTCTCCCAGATTGACATCAACATTTTCTCCTGTTTCAGTTAGCGGTGGCTCTGGCTCTGTTCCAAATGGATTTAGGCCTGAAGCAAAGCCTCCTATAATATTTCTTTCTTGGGCTATCTGCTGTCTTTGGTCGAAGAAGTTTGTCCCATCTATACTTGTGCCCTGTGGTTGCTCTGTTCCTGTAATCATTCCTGTTTCTCCAGGAGCTGTTATACCTTGGTCTGTGTCTTGTATGTTGAATGGGTCTAGTTCTGGCTGTGTTCTAATGTTTGCATCTATTTCTCTTTGATTTACAAATCCTTGGCTTACGTCTTCTGTCCTTGCATCGAACCTGTTTACTTCTTCTGCTTGTCTTCTTTCCTGTCTTTCAAATTCTGCTGATACGCTGTCTATCTCTGATATTCCTTGTTCTAGTTGCCTGTCTTGTTCTTGAAGGAATCCTACTACTTCTTCTCTGGAAGCTGTACGGCCTAATTCGTCTTCTAACCCTGTATTCCTCAAGTTTAAAGTATCTGCTTCAGGTACTTCGTCAATTGTTTCTTGTAATCTGTCTCTGCTGTCTTGAAGCCGGCTTTGTTGTTCCCGAAATACTTCTCTCTGGTCTGTCCGACCTGTAAAACCTGTGGTTATGTCTCCTGTTCTTAGTTGTGTGTCTGCTGTGGCTTCTTCTGCGGTATCACCTCTACCCAGTACACGGCCTTCATCACTATCCTCACGCTCAAAACTTGGCTGGAAACTGACAAAGCTTTGGCCGTCACTGCTGCCGACTGGATCTTCTCCTCTATCCATTCTCCTCTGTTCTTGCTCTGTAAATCCGTAGTTTTCACGTCTAATCTCTCCAAGTTCGCTTACTGTACGGGCTCCTGGGTAATTGTCTGGGTCGAAGTCTTCTGCAGTTCTTGAACGGCTTCCTCCAGAAGATCCTCCAGAACTGCTTCCTCCTGCTAGGTTGTCTGTAGGTTGTCCGTCTCTGCCGACTATTTCTCCGTCTCTGATTGCAATATCAGCTTCTTGCTCAGTTTCAGTTAATTCTTCTTCAGGTAGTTCATTTTCGTCTGTCATAACGGTGAAGATTAAGATTTAGGCCTTCACATAAATCTTTCCCCTGTAATAGAGTCTATAGGTGTGTCCGAGTCATAAGCTTTTTCAGATTAGGTTTTGAAAACTTGGTTATGGAGCATTCTGATGAATTGGATAGGATTGCTGAGAAGATTTATTACAACTTGGCTAATAAACTTGAAACTAGAGAGGAAGCTTTGATGGTGGTTTCTGATCTCAGAGCTAAGCTGCAAAATGATATTACTATGAGAAGTATTGCTAGAGGCGAACATCTTGAAAGGCAAGACGTGAAACGTGATTAGAACTGTTTTAAACCAGTATTCCTTTGTTTAAGTTGGTGTTTCTTGATGGATTGGGCAGGGGTTGAGACCTAGATTACGGTAGAAAAATTGAATAGTCTTTGATGTTAGATTTGTTTCATGGGCTCTGATGAAGTATCTGTGGATGAAGAGGTTACAGAAAAGTTAGAAGGCCTTGTTAAGAAAGTACATAATGGTGAGCTCGAAAGAGAGTATTTGAATTATTTCCTTTTTCATCATTTGGGTAAAAGGAGAGTTGAGTTCTATGAGGCTATTGAACTGATGGAGGAAACCTCTGAGAATGTTGATTTAGAAAAAGAGTGACGTATTCAGAACTCTTCTGGAAAGTCTTGTTCTAGCTTGTTTCTAAGGTATTTAGAAAGGTTGAGGCCTTTTTTGTCTGCTACTTCGTGGTGTTTTTCTGTGATTACTAGAGTTGTACGTTTTGAGTTGGTTTCTGACATAGAATTATGTGTAGTTATGCATACCTTTATAACTAATTTATGCATAATTATGCATAAGTGAATACGTTATGAGCCCGACCCACGACCAAGCAGATACGGGCTCCCAGAAAACAATGGGAGCTTCAGATTCAAAAAGTGAGGCCTCGAAAGGCCTAAAATCCGAAAAAGACTATTTCCATTCTACCAGATTCAAGCAGATGTTCTCTTACTTCATAGTAGCTCTAAGAAA
>PWFW01000257.1 GCA_003554225.1 Halanaerobiaceae bacterium
CAGGCCCGCGGGCTTGCTATAGCCGGCGGTCGGCTATATGTTTCGACGAACAAGGGGGCGTTATATGCATTTGCACCGGGCCATGAAGAGGTTAAGGCGCAGAGGCGGCCGCAAATCGTTTCCAGGCAGCCTTCCGGCTATGCTCTGATAATCGGGGAAGATGATACCAGCCTGGCAGAAGACCTGGTTTCTGACAGAGACCTTCAGGCGGTAGTTTTGCTCTCTGATGCCCGAGCGGTGCATCAGGCGCGTTCGAGGCTGATTGATGAGGGCATATACGGCAGCGACATAGTGGTTCATGAAAAACCTTCGAACGACAGGCTTCCCTATAGCGATTATTTTGCAGCCGAGGGGGTTATAAGCGGGGGCGGAGGTGATATCGCGCCCAAGGAAGCATATCGAGGGCTGCGGCCTTATACGGGCGTTATGCGTTTTGAGGGGATGGACGAGGAGGAGATAGAAGCATATATCAGTGAAGCGCAGGTGCCCCGGGAAGAAATTGACGACCTTGTGGTCAGGCGAGGCGCGCTGGAGGGGGCATTTGACTGGGACAGTGAAAATGTGGTGGATCACCGTGTTAGCTGGCCGCTGGAGATGCTGTGGTTCGGCGGCCCCGGACGTCAGCGAACTCTTTCAAGACATAGTCGCGACCTGCCAGCACCGGTACCTGCAGCAGGCAGGACTTATAAACTGGGGGACGGTTATGTGGCTGCGGTTGACGCTTATACCGGCCACGAACTGTGGTCATATTACGCACCGGGATACAGGCACGTTTCTGGCGATGATGATTATGCCTATATAAATATGGGCGGCCATACAATGCAGCTTAATGCCCGGACAGGTGAGCTGGTTAAGATTTATGGAAATCCGGATTTTCCAGTATATTCACTTGATGATGATCCTGAATTCAGCGTGCAGGACGAGGAAGGCGAGTGGGGCGGTACGGTCGAAATCGGCCTGAGTGAAAGGGGGGTGGAGGTTGAGTTTCTAACCCTCAACCCTCGGCCGGATTACAGGGATGCATGGGTGTTTTGGTTCGATTTTCGTCCGGAACGTGAGCGACTGACTCCAATGGGTGATGGCAGATTTCCGGCCATAGTCGATGTCACCAGGAGCAAACTGCGCAGATTTGACGGGTTCAGGAAAAAGTCAATCCCCGCAGTGGAATTGAAAGAGACCGGGGAAGGACACCGGTTAACCATACCTTTTGAAGATATTAGGGAGCTGGCAGGTTTTGATGCCGATACGTATGAAATCCCGGGTGGACCGCTGCCCTCTGTTTCGTTCGACATGTCGGCGGAATTAGAATTATGGGCTCAGGATTTTCCCAGATATCCTTCGAGGCAGTTCAGCAGAGCGCCCATAACAAACAGAAACGATCCCTGGAGGTCGGGGGGCGCGACGTTTGTAATGAGAGGGGAGGCACATAACGAAGCGGCCCCAATGGCACGGGTGGAAAGGGCTGATCGCGATGATATACCCCAGGTTGCCAGAAGCTGGGGACAGATGCCCTATAGTTCGGGACATCGCGCTAATATACCGCAACCCCCTGTAGTTCCGGAAGAAAGTGAGGATTTGCTTGTTCGTGAATGCCCGATAACGGGTGAAACAGGAGAACTTTCTATGATAAGGGGATACGGCTGCAGTCCTGCGGTTGCATCGGCCACCATGAATTTCTTCCGTTCGGGCACTGTTGGAATGTATGATATGAAAGATGACAGCGGGATGCGTAATATAGCCGGCACAAGGCCAGGATGTAGAGTCACCCTTTCACCTGCCCTCGGTGTTCTTGTTTCTGTTGAAGGGGTAGGTGACTGCTACTGTCCCTATAATTTTGCCACCGGCGTGGGCATGGCACCCGCGCGGGAACGAAGTAATGAGGATTGGGCTGTGTTCAAAGACGACGAGCGGGTGGGCAGAATGCGTCAGCTAGGAGTCAATTTAGGGGCGCCCGGAGACCGTCGGGATGAGGCCGGGCTGCTGTGGCTGGGATTTCCGCGCGACAGGATGATGTATGCTACGGGTGGCTCTTTCGGACCCGGACCGCAGACGATCAGCCTGCCCCTTGCTTTAGATGTTGTAGAGGAGGGAGGTCCGTACCGTGTGAATGCCGATCGGGTGGCTATAGACAATACCGACCGGCCGTGGATCGCTGCATCGGGAGTGGAGGGGGTCCGAAGCCTCGAACTGAGCCTTACAAACTACGAGCCGATGCATACGGCGCTGTCAATGCCGGTCTCAGAGCCTCCTGAGATAGACGGTCAACTCGGTAATGCATGGTCTGGTAACCCGGGTGTGCCGGTAAACGATAATCCCGGTGCGCTGCGGCATGAAGGCAGAGCGCGCGTAAGCCACGATGACAACAATCTATACCTATCTTTTTCCCGTCGGGCAATGGTCGATCGCAGGGGCGACCCTTTGCCCTGGGATGACAATACCCAGTTCAATGTTTTTCTCAAAGACGATGACAGTTCTGTTTATGCTCAGTTCAGAGTGATGAAGGATGGCTCTATGCATAGCGAAGCGGTCTGTGCAGACGGAGAGAGGCACAATATCACGACGCAGGTATGGGAGGGCGCGGTGAACGTGACTGACCGTAAGTTCTCGGCGGAAATGGCGGTGCCCATTTCTCAGCTTGAAGAGTTTGATATATCAATTGCAAATCTTCTGTCACAGTTCGATGCTCAGGGGACTTTGACAACCGATCTTGAAGAGATGGACAACCGCTTCAGCAGGCGTTTTGTGAGGATAAGGAGTGCGGAAGCCCCAGAGGTGCCAGAGCCTTATTTGTTGAGCCTTCACTTTGCGGAAGTCGAAGAGGTAGAACCCGGC
>PWFW01000101.1 GCA_003554225.1 Halanaerobiaceae bacterium
GAAACAGCATAAGCACCTTCCGACCAGCTAAGATCGGTGTAAATAGTAACATCGGTAGAACTATTAGAAGGAGATGGGCTGGCGGCTTTCTCGGGTTCATTGGCGACAACGGTTGTCTTGCCGGATGTAGTCTCATTATAATCTACAGACAATGATCCTTGAACACCATATCCGGTTAACCAGCCGTTATCAATGTAGTTGCCAATCTCTTCCGTGGCAACTCCATCTACCTGTAACTTGCCGGAATCAGTGATATCCATCGTCGCACCATCTGACATGCTGAACGAATTACATGTGATAGTACCGCCATCTAACTGAACATGGCCGGAACCTTCACTTGTCACCATTTGGAATGTACCGGCAACATCGATTGTTCCGCCGGTCATATTAACGTAACCTTCGCCAGCGCGTCCAACTGTCAAATTCTGATTACATGCTATTGTACCGCCGCTGATATTGATAGTGCCTGCGGTTCCCGTGCCAAAACCTAAAATGATCCATCTGCCCGTTGTAATAGAACCGCCATCTATATCGACCGAACCCGTTTGACCCCAGTCCCCAATGACCAGGTCATAAGCCAATGCGGCTGTATCTGAATCCACGATTGGCCCATCTCCGCCATGCCTGATTGCGGCCTTGTCGTCAGAATCCGGCAGACGCATCGTATCGGTATCGCCGTCAAGCCAGTTTTCGGAATTTCGCCAGAGGCGATCCTCGCCCTCATTCGTCCAGTCAACATCAGCAACACTACTGCCGGCCATGCCAAGCAGAAAAATAACAGAAAGCACAATTGTAATTTGCTTCATACTACCACCCTTTCCTTTTTATGTAATTAACGCGCCGAATGTCTAATTCGACAAATGCCGGATTAACCAACCATTAAACAACCGGGGTTGTAAAGCTCAGTCGTAACGCTTCTGCTTTTTACTTTTACTAACTATGATCCCGAACTCGCAGTTACGGTTGTCATGCCAGAATTAGTGATATCATAATCAACTTCAACTGTACCATCACCATCATAAGCGGTTATCCAGCCGTTACTGATATAATCATTGACATCGCTCTCTGCATTACCGTCGATTAACAAAGTGCCCTCGGTAATATCAAGCCAGCCGCCGCTTGTCATAATGAAATCGTCAACACTGATAGTGCCGCCATCGAGAAATACTTCACCTGAACTATCGGGACCTTGAGCAATTCTAAATGGACCGTCAACTGTAATAGAACCGCCGGTCATGGTTAAAGTACCTGAACCCAATCTGGCTACAGACATATTAGAACCTACGACAACTGTACCGTCGCTAAGGTCAAAACTTCCCTCATCGCTGCTGCCAAATCCTAAAATAAGCCATCGCTCTGTGGTAACAGAACCGCCGGTCATCTCTAAGCTGCCAGTGTTACCCATATCACCAACAGGTATCGTATCAGCCTCTACAACTGTTCGAGAATCAATGATCGGGCCATCGATAGAACTGTCTCTTATACCTGCTTTATTGAGATGGCCGGGAAGGGAACTGTCGCTCCAGTTGGCTGAATTACGCCAGAGCCTGTCACCGCTGGCGTTGGTCCAGTCTCTGTCATCCTCGTCAGCAGGACCTGATGAGACCAATAGATCAACCCAGGAGCGCATTTCAATAAATGAGCCTCCTTCAGGGTCCTGATCGATTATTGTGCCAGCGGCTTCTGTTTCGCTGTACTGGCTGGTCGTTACGCCTACTGCCAGATCGGCTGATTCAATATCCGCATGTGCCGTTGTCTGATCCTGGCCGATAACATCCGGAACTTCAGTGTCAGGTAACGGCACACCCATCAGCCATGAATCGGCCAATACCGAAAAATTCAGAAAATTGACTATGTCCGCAGATGATTCTGAAATGTCAGAAATAATAATGTCATCGGTCAACCAGACATCTGCAAGATAAGACAAATCAGAAACATTAACCATTCCATCGCAGTTCAAATCACCAGGGCCCAGGCAAACCAAAAATTCCAGTTCGGCAATCTGCACCGCATCAGCTGAATCTTCGCCGGCAACCTCTGTAATCTCAAGCCTATAGATATTGTATTCGCCGGGATTTTCTATCGGAAAACGCCGGCTCTGCGAACGGCTGGTAAATGTCTTATCTGTACGTGTATCCAGAGTATCCCATGTCGCGCCTCCATCGTTAGATCCATGCAGTTGCCAGCCCATAGGATCTCTTTCCGGATGATCAACTGCGGATGTAACAACATAATCTGTTGCTTCATAAAATTCCGCATGTCCATAATGCCACTGGATCCAACTGCCCGTCGGCGAAAAATCAACCCACTTGGTTTGGACATTTCCATCAAAGGCCTTATCCGCTGTTTCATTATCATCAGCGTTCTCACCTTGAGCAGAAGCACCTACCGGAAAAAGGCTGGCATTCTTCAAATCAATCGTAAAAGGCTCTCCGAGACCTTCACTGGGGTCGCCATAAAAAATCGGCTCGACATGCAACTGATCACCGTTTTCACTTAAAGTAAACTTCCAGAAATGGTCTATACTCTCCGCTTCTTTGAGCCACCAGTATTCGTCCGCATCACGGACTTCGCGAAGTGGTGCTCCCCAGCCGCCATCACCGGTATAGATGACACCATCCGGATCCACCTGACCGTCTTTGATTGGCTCGGTCATTTTATAAGCGTGGTCATGAGCTTCGACAACAATATCTACCTCATGCTGCTCAAGAATTGGTATCCAGTTTTCCCGTATTGTTGGAGGTATTCCTGAATTGAAAGAGCGCACGCTGGGCCAGGCAGCAATATGGTACTGAACAATCTTCAACGGATAATGCTCGTTTTCCGAGAGC
>PWFW01000220.1 GCA_003554225.1 Halanaerobiaceae bacterium
AAGATGGCTAAAAAAGGCCGGAAGCCCTGCAAAAATGATAAGCTGGAATATGTAGATCCCGATTCCATCAGTTAAAGCAGAGCTAAAGCTCAATAAATTTACAGCTTAAAAGAACTTAAACCACATCCCGCTAGGGGGTTTGCCATGGAAATTATTGTTTCTCACGACCTGACAGATTTAGATGGGCTGGCTGCTATGATAGCAGCCGGCAAGCTCTATCCTGCTGCCCGGCCGGTTTTTGTCGGCCGCCAGCATCAGCTGGTCAGGGATTTCATGGCTCTCTACCGGGATGAGATTAGAGTCTGGAAATATCAGGAGATTAATCCCGAAGAGGTGGAGAGGGTGATAGTTGTTGATACTTTCTCCCGGGAGAGACTGGGTAAGCTTACCGATGATATCAACTGGCAGGAGGTAGAGGTGATTGTTTACGATCACCATCCCCATGAGGAGTTAGACTGGGCTGATCTGGATCTGAGCCAGACCCTGGGCTCGGCCACCACCATACTTATCAACCGGATCAGGGCTGAAGAGATTGCCCTCAACCCGGGGGAAGCGACCCTTTTTGCCCTGGGTATCTATGCTGATACCGGCAATTTCACCCATCTCACCACCAGGCCTGAGGATCTCTCTGCCTCAGCCTATCTGCTGGATCAAGGAGCCAGCATCAAGATCATCAATCAGTTTTTAGAAGACCGCCTGACACTGGAACAGAAACAGGCCCTGGAGAGCCTGATTCCAGCCCGGCAGGACATTGAGATAAATGGCCAGGAAATTTCGCTCTATACCGCCAGTCTGGAAACCTATGTGCTGGGACTTAATAAGGTTATCGCCCGTCTGAAAGAGCTTTATAATCTCCCAACAGTTTTCCTGCTGGTTGAAATGAATGGTGGCCTGCTGCTGATCGGCCGCAGCAGTTCAGAAGCAGTTGATATCGGGAGCATCTGCAGCAGATTTAAGGGCGGAGGACACTCTGGAGCCGGTTCGGCTCAGCTGGAACTTCCTCTGCCTCAGGCCAGAAACCGGCTGATCCAGGTGTTAAAAGAGGAGATCAAACCGGCTGACAGAGTGGAAAGCATCATGTCCTCCCCGGTTCGCACTATTAAACCTGATACCTCAATGGCCGAAGCTGAAAGAATTATGGACAGCTACGGTCATAACGGACTTATTGTTGTAGAGAAGGGCGATATTAAAGGCGTTTTTTCACGCCGGGATCTGGATAAAATTAAAGGACACGATCTGATGAATGCCCCGGTTAAGGGTTATATGACCCGGGATGTTATTACCATTGACTGTGGAGCTACCATTCAGGAAGCCCAGGAAAAAATGGTAACGAATAATATCGGCCGTCTGCCGGTAATGCTGGATGATTCCATGGTCGGGATTGTTACCAGAACCGATATTCTGGCTTCTTATTTTGAAAGGAAGACCCCTCAGTACTATCAGAACCGTTACGGCAGCAGTATGGTTAAGATAAACAAACAGACTCTTGATATCAGAGAAAGGTTGAAATTTTTCCCGGGAAGGGTCAGGAAGATTTTGCAGACTGCCTCCCGGCTGACCAGAGAGCTTGATATCAGAGGATTTTTGATAGGCGGGATGGTGAGAGATCTTCTGCTGGGAAGGCAGAATCGCGACCTGGATCTGGTGGTTGACGGTGCTGCTGAAGCCTTTTTAACCCGGCTGTCAGCTGAGCTGGGTCGGGCCTATAGCTACAACGAGAGATTTCAGACCGGTTCAATCTCTCTGCAGGATGGTTATACTCTGGATGTGGCGCGGACCAGAAGCGAGCATTATCCCGGTCCCGGTTCTCTGCCTGAGGTGGAATCAGCCGGGATTCTGGAAGATCTCTTTCGCAGGGATTTTACCATCAATGCTCTGGCTCTGGCTCTTCACCCTGAAGAGTATGGCTATCTTCATGACTATTTTAGCGGCCGGCAGGATCTGGAAAGAGGCCTGGTGCGGGTGCTGCACCGTTTCAGCTTTCTCGATGATCCAACCAGGATCATCAGGGGCTTCAGACAGGCACTGGCTTTAAACTTTCAAATAGAGCCCGAGACGGAAAATTTGATGAATGAAGCCCTGCGACGGGGCGATTTCAGCCGACTTTCACTCAATCGGGTGTACAAAGAAATCAGTCTGATGATCAAAAATCATCATGGCAACCCCCGGCTGCCGGATATGCTTTATGAACTTCCTGTTTTCAAACTTTTGAACTATAATTTTGAATTCTCGGCCCAATGCCGGAGAGAATGGAAGAAGCTGGAAGACAGCCTTGATTATTTAGCCCGGAGAGATTATAATGTAAAGGAATGGGAAGTTAAGCTGACCTGGCTTCTCCGGGATTTACCTGAGGAGTATCTGGACAAACTCAATATTTCCGGAGAGGAGCGGGAGCTGATGCATTACGCCCGCTGCTGCCGGGAGCACTTTGAAGAGTTTAATCAGCTTAAGCATCCCCTGGCCATTGTCGATTATCTCGATCGGCTGCCGCCGGAAAAACTGGCGCTGCTTTATTTTGCCGGGCTGCTGTCAGGCGAAACAGCCGGACTGGAGTCCTATTTTTCCGAGCTTAAGGATATAGAAATTGAGATTGACGGCAATGATCTGATCGAGATGGGACTTGAGCCCGGCCCTCAGATTAAGGATATCCTGGAAAAGGTCCGCCAGGCCAGATTTAATGAGCGGGTTAAAACCCGGGAGGAAGAACTTAAACTGGCTGAGAAGTTGATCGCCAGCAGAAAAAGGGCTGAAGAGATTGATGAATAGATTTATAAGATGAAGAGATTAATGAAGAGATTGATGGATTAATAGATTGATGGATAGATTGATA